>CAZJTO010000225.1:0-4697 GCA_964548935.1 uncultured Saprospiraceae bacterium | reverse complement strand
TGAGCTTCACCATTGTAATGCTGGACGACATGCTTAAGCTTCTGCTCATCGATGTCTAAGCGATACATATAACTGAATAGCAATCCTGGATCATCGTTGAGTAGCTCAGTGACTCGCCCTGCGATCACTTGCAATAGCTCGTCGTAATGCTCATTGGAGGCGTTATGGTTTATAAGATCATCAAACATGGTTTGCTCCTAGTAAGATATCCATTATTGCTCGGTCATTTCGGAGTTTTTGGACTTTACTCTGTCCACCTTGCTTGCCGATCTGCTTGAGATAAGCACTGAAGCTGCCTGCCTTGAGGGGATAAATCCTGAGTTGCTCCATGGCTATAGATTGGTAGCGTTTCTGTGCATAGTTGTTGTTGAGATCTTGAATGGCAACATCTAGATCAGCAGCAAACTGAGTCAGGTCTTCTGGTGCACGTTCGAACTCAATCGCCCAATCATGCCACCCCTGCTCATCGATCGAGATGTACTTCGGTGCTACCGTATAATGCGCTATTGAAGTGGTATGCCGCTGCGACACCTTGAGCAACGCTTCACGTGCTTGGCAGAGCATCAGGTCTTCGCCAAATGCGTTGACATACTCTGAGATGCGCCCGACGACCTTGATTTTATAGGGTGCGATACTCACGAATGTGATAATGTCTCCAATGACATATCGCAATAAGCCTGTCTGCGTAGAGATCAATAAGACATATCGCTCGCCCTCCTTGACCTCTTCAAACCCCAAAATCTCCGGAGAGTCCGAAGTGCTATAATCCAAGTATCTGATGAACTCAAAATACACCCCGCTATGCGTCATTAGCAACATGCCCTCTTCATCGGGATTGTCTTGAAAGGCAAAGAAACCTTCTGTGGCATTGTATATCTCGATAAACTTGAAATCGGGCAGGTCAATCAACTTCTTCAACTGATCCATATATGGCTCCATGTTGACGCCACCATGCAGGTATGCTTTCAGGTTGGGCCAGTGCTCCGCTAAGGATCGTGGGGCGATGTTATTTTGAACGCCTGACAGTACCGTAATAACCCAAGTGGGCACTCCTGCCAGCAAGGATATATCACGACTTTGAGTTGCCTTGCGGATGGTGATCTCCAGCTTCTGCTGCCAGTCAGGCAATATCGCTTCGCTGATCTTGGGTACATAATAAGGTCGGAAGAACTGCGGGATGCGATTGAGCATTATCCCTGACACATCCCCAATCACATAGTCTCGGCGACGCTCATATATCGCCCCTCCAATCAACAGGTTCTTTGCGCTGAACACATTCATATCTGGGACATGATTGTATAGGGTGTTCAGGTTGTACCATGACCCTCGCAGGTGATTAGACCTGACGAAAGATTCTGGTGTAGGGATGAGTTTCTTCTTACCCCCTGTGGTTCCTGAGGATTGGGCGTAGTAGTGTATTTTATGTGGGGGATTGCCCTTGAGTTTGTCGATGGCCTCAGCATATTTAGCATATGTGCTGATGCCGACTGCAGACTTAAACTCACCCTCCGTGCATCCCTCTTGGATTTCTGGATTGAGCAATCTGACCAAGGGTGTCCTAAGTATCTCCCCTAACTGAATGGATTGACACCTTGGCGTATGATATCGTACTTGATCGAGTTCTCGATCAAACCTCTTGACATAATATTTTACTAAGCCATTAATCATAGACGGTCAGGCTACTTGCCGATCAAAAATATGCATGGTGCTTTCTTAATGTCAACGCTGTTCTTTTTTTTCCACTCAGCGATAGCCTTTGTATCTATCCATTCTTCTGCCGAGCTGATATCTTGAGCAATGCACAGCCTCGTCTGACCCTGTAGCGTGCTTAGCATTTTGTCATACAACTTGGCATTTCTATATGGGGTTTCAATGAATAGTTGCGTATAGCCCGTCTTCGTGGCTTGGTCTTGCATGTGTTTCAGCTTCTTAGTAAGTGCAGGTTCCTTGATTGGCAGATATCCATGAAATGTGAATTCCTGTCCATTTAACCCAGAAGCCATCAGTGCCATAAAAATAGAACTGGGGCCAGTCAGTGGCACGATATCATATCCATGAGTACGGGCATGATCCACCACTTGATGACCCGGATCTGCTATGCACGGCAATCCAGCTTCGGACAATACTCCAAATGAGCGGCCCGTAGCTGCAATCTCGCCAACTAGTTTTACGCTCTGCCCCTGATCTCTCTTATCAAGCTCATAGAAGTCTGCACCATCTATATCGTAGTCCTTGATGACCATCCGGATATACCGTCGAGCGGTCCTAAGCTTTTCTACTACAAAACAATCCAACTGACCTATGCTATCTATCACCACCTGAGGGATATGATGCGGCGTGTCATCAGCGATTGGGCAGGGTATGAGATAGAGGGTTGGCATAGGATATATATATTTGTCATCGATGAACCAGCTAGAGGAAGGCTATACTATTAAAATTAGGCAGTTCGAAGGACCGTTTGATCTACTGCTATTCTTTATAGAGCGCGACGAGATCGACATATTTGATATCCCCATCTCAAAAATCACCGCTGACTTCCTCACGTACATCCGTCAACTTGAAGAGCTAAATATAGATGTAGCCAGCGAATTTATTTTAGTTGCCGCTACATTGATGCGCATAAAAGCTAAGATGCTCCTGCCACGACCTGATCTCGATGAAGACGGTCAAGAGATTGATCCACGAGCAGAGATTGCCCGAAAACTCCTCGAATACAAGCGGTTTAAAGATATCATAGGGGACCTATCCTCTCTTGAAGTCGAGCGTATGCAGCTAGAACCACGAGGCAATGTCACTAAGGAGATCAAGAGCATCGCTACTAAGGCACTCGTCGATGTGGAGTTGGAGTCTCTCACCATGTTTAAGCTTCTCAAGAGCTTCGAAAGCGTGATGAACCGCAAGAAGATCCGTGACACCAAACCGAGACATCTCGTCTATCGCTACAACTACACCCTCGAGGATCAAAAAATCTATGTACTCGAAAAAGTATCAATTAAAGGAGATACCTCTTTTGAAGATATTTTTGAGGATTTAGAAGATCGCATGCACTGCATCATCACCTTCCTCTCCGTCTTAGAACTCATCAATGCCGAGGAGCTCTTCATTACAACGGGAGTCAATGTAAACACCTTTGTATTGAAGCGGGGGCAGGCGGCTTGATTGATTCATCAACACCATTTGTATTCAATAATTTTCAAGTACTTTTAATAGCCTGAGACGGGAGATCTAACAATTAACACTAAGTGTTAACCAGATTGTGTAATTTGCAATGGATTTAACGTTCTATGATAAAAAACTCCGTAAGTCTGCCAATGACTTCAAGAAGTTGCAAAAGCAATTTGGCAAAATTAGAGCTAAAAAGATATCTCAAAGATTAGGCGACCTTCTGGATGTAGAAAATCTCGAAGAGACTCGAAATTTACCAGGTAATTACCACGAATTAGTGGGTGACAGAAAAGGACAATGGGCTTGCGATCTTGATGGCCCAAATAGGTTAATATTCGAGCCTCATGAAGATCCTATTCCTGAAGATGAAGACGGAAAATACATATGGGTAGAAATCAAAGGCGTAGAGGTTATAGAAATTATTGATTATCACTAAATATTAAAATTATGAGCACATCAGCAATTAATGAGTACAATCCTGATGTGGTTTTTCATCCTGGCGAAACTTTAAGAGAAAAGTTAGAAGAGCTTAAAGTCAAGCCAATGGAATTCGCCATTAGGACAGGTAAGCCAGAAAAGACAATTTCAAACGTTCTTAATGGAAAAAGCAGTATCACCCCAGATATGGCAGTCTTATTCGAATCTATTCTAAAGATTCCTGCTTCTTTTTGGTTAAGGCGACAAAGTCGTTTTGATGAATCAAAAGCAAGGGCAGAAAGAGAGAATTCTTTAAGTGAAGCAAAGACATGGGCTAAGAACTTTCCTTACAAAATAATGAGCAATCATGGATGGGTTGTAGATACAAGAAAAATCGAAGAGAGAGTTGAAGCACTATTGTCTTACTTCAACATTGCTGTAGTAAAAGGATGGGAAGATTATTTTTTGAATAAAAAACTTTCTGCAACATTTAGAATTTCTTTGTGCGGCGTTAAAAATCCCTATTCCATTTCTGCTTGGTTACGGCACGGCGAAATTGAAGCTGCTAAAATGGAAGCTAAAGAATTTAAGAAAGAGGAACTCAAAGATCAAATCTCTCAAATAAGAGAGATTATGAAAAACTGTGACAAATCATTCTTAAGTGATTTACAACATTGCTGTTCAGAATTAGGGATTAAATTGATATTTACTCCATCTCTTCCTAATGCTCCGATCAATGGCGTTTCAAGATGGATAGATGGTTATCCTGTTATTCAACTTTCTAACAGATGGAGGAGATATGATATTTTTTGGTTTACATTCTTTCACGAGCTTGGACACATACTTAAACATCCACTAAAATTTGTAAGCCTTGAAAATGTAGAGTATGAAGGAAAGGATGAATTAAAGGAACAAGAGGCAGATGATTTTGCGATCCAATGTGTATTCTCTTTAAAAGAAGAAAAGGAATTCCTAAAGAAAAATCCAGCATTATCGAAAAATAGCATAATTCGATTTGCAAAAAGTATAAATACACATCCATCTATAATTCTTGGGCGACTTGTACACAGGGGGATGATTTCTCCTCCAAAAGCTGGAGCTATGAAACTATTTGA
>CAZJTO010000224.1:0-4725 GCA_964548935.1 uncultured Saprospiraceae bacterium | reverse complement strand
TATATGAATAATTCACGGACTGACACGCTGTATGAAATTGATTATGATGTTTGGCCATTTGATACGCTCGATGTTCAGTTTACCTTTCCTGACGAAAATTACGCTCGAGAGGTCATGCAGCTATTCTCAATAGGACTGTTTGAGCTCAATAATGACGGTACTCGAAAGAAAGATGATCAAGGGCAGGATATACCCACATATGACAATGCAGATATTGCCGAGCTGGCGAAAGTGTTTACAGGCTTTTCATATGGAGACAATGATGATTTTAATAGAGGTCCAGGAGAATTTAATACGACCTATTTTATGCCCATGCAGATCTATGAAGAGTATCACGAGCGAGGGCCGAAGCAGCTGTTGAATGGATTTGTGATCCCTGAACGGTCAGGACCTGACTGGCCCTATGAAGATGTGAAAGACGCATTGGATCATCTCTTCAACCATGATAATGTAGGGCCATTTGTTGGTCAGTTTTTGATCCAGCGATTTGTTACCTCCAATCCCAGCCCAGCATACGTCTCTAGAGTTGCTGACGCCTTTAATGGCGATGGGCCATTTGGGACTGAACGGGGCGACCTTAAGTCAGTCCTCAAGGCGATATTGCTTGATGATGAAGCTCGGACCTGCGCCTTTAGTGAGGCAAGTGATGCCGGTAAGATGAGAGAGCCATTTATCCGATATGTCCAGATCGGCAAGGCGTTTGATGGGATGTCAACAGGAGGGCGCTACCGCAACGTCTTATTCCCTGTATATGATTTAATCGAACAGGCTCCTTTAAGTTCGCCTAGTGTCTTCAATTTCTTTCAATCCGATTTTCAGCCGATAGGTGCTATAGAGGATGCCGACAGAGTTGCACCAGAATTTCAAATTACAAATGCACAGAGTATAGCGGGATACCTCAACGGCTTAACGGACTGGTTGATTAACGAGAGATACGCCACAGTATGGCAACTATATGATGATGAACCAGACATAGACAGCTATCGGACCAACTTGGAATTTAGCGATGAGCTCGGATTAGTTGATGCTGCGCTTGTGCCCCAGTTGGTAGAGCGACTCAATCTCATCTTGGCACATGGCAAGCTCAGTGAAGAGACCATCGACATTATTACCGAAGCTGTCCGAGAGTTTGATCTCGGGTTTGGTGACGAAGTAGATCGCGCCCAAGCCAAAGTAAGATTCGCCGTCCTATTAGTGATGGCATCACCAGATTATCTCATCAACCGATAAACCCCAAGAAACATGGCAAAACATAAAATATCACGCAGATCCTTCTTAGGCCAGGCTGGCTGTGCAGCTATGGGATCAATGACTCTATTAGATTCTGCCCTACAACTGGGAATGATCAATACTGCTGCAGCAAGGCCCCATATTGTCGGTGCGGAAGGGGATTATAAAGCAATCGTCTGTATACTACTCGCTGGTGGTGCAGACTCTCACAATATGTTGATTCCGTATGATCAGAGTCAATATGATCTTTATGAGGACTTTCGGGGAGACTTAGCATTGGATCGTGGGGATCTCGCTGCAACGAGCATTACGGATTCTGTGACAGGTCGAGAATTTGCATTACATCCGCAGTTGGTTCAGTGCAAAAGTAGATTTGACAATGGCGACCTAGCCTTGTTGAGTAATATTGGGACACTGATAGAGCCTATTAATTCTGTCAATGAGTTGTTTACGGGTAGTACTCGTCTTCCGCTTGGGTTATATAGTCATTCAGATCAGATTATGCAATGGCAGACTTCGGTGCCTCAGGATAGGAGCGCTGTCGGTGTAGGTGGACGAATGGCTGACATCCTGCGAGACATGAACACAATCGATGAAGTATCCATGAATATTTCGTTGGCAGGCCGCAATAGATTCCAGGCTGGAAATGAAGTGATCGAATACGCTGTGGGCAACCAAGTCGATGAACTAGGAATCCAAAATTTCCGATCATATTGGCCCACTTCAGGAAGCCTATCCGAGTTGCGCAATGAGTCGATCCAAAATATAGTCGAGCAGACCTATGCCAATATCTTTCAGAGTACCTATGGAGACCTCTCTAATCAGACATTCGATAGTCTGGAGTTATTTCAGAGTGCGCTGAGCAGAAGACCTGGAATAACACATAATTTCGACGCATTCGGACTATCGCAAGATATGAGGATGATATCAGACATCATCAGTGTGCAAAATCTGCTCGGTGCTAACCGTCAGATCTTCTTTACCACCTTTGGTGGATGGGATCATCACGATGAGGTAATCCAAGCGCAACAGCTTAAGTTAGGACAATTAGATCGAGCGTTGGATGATTTATATATCGGATTAGGAGAGCTCGGATTGAGAGATCAAGTGACGATCATGACTATATCGGATTTTGGTAGAACGCTCACGTCCAATACTGGAGGTTCAGACCATGCTTGGGGAGGGAATATGTTGATGCTTGGCGGTGCTGTTAATGGAGGACGAGTCTATGGAGATTATCCAGAGCTACGTGAAGACAACCCACTCAACGTTGATAATAGAGGTCGCTTCATACCTCAGATAGCTAGTGACCAGATGTATGCCGAGTTGGCATTATGGTTTGGAGTATCGCCTAATGATCTCAGCTATATCCTGCCTAACATTGGAAACTTTGATACGCCTGGAAGCCTCGGACTATTCAATTCTTAAACCATGCATGAACCACATAAAATGATCAAAAACTTAGTCCAACTAACTGCCTTATTCCTGATGCCATTGATGATGACTGGTCAGTGTATTGGTGAGCAAGGCCAGGTCTCTTGGTTAATATGGGACAATGATACGCCCATCTACGGATTGGAGCATCTGCAGTATGACGACACATATCCCAATGGTCCCGACCAACTGCGAATTTTGAATTCAACTGCTACAGAGTGTAACTATGATAACGATTATAGTTCTGTTGTCAGAGGATTTATCTCACCAGACCTCACGGGTACTTATCTGTTTAACATCACAGGGGATGATATAGTCCACCTATTCGTCAGCGAAGATGCTCAATATCCAGACTATTCCGACACCACGGCCATATCCCCCGGATTCACTGGAGAAAACGAGCATTCGGCTTACCCGAGTCAGACCTCAGCTCCAATACAATTGGTGGCAGGTGCTCAGTATTATTTTGAGATGCATCATTTTGAAGGCAGCGGTGGAGATTGTGCGCGCTTGTTTTGGGATCTACCTGGAGGACAGGACTCTGCATGGCAAATTGTGAGCTCGCCTTTTCTATATGATGTATGTGATTCTATATGTCTACCACAAGGAACTGCCTGTGATGATGGCGACCCAAATACTATTGATGACCAAGAGGATGGCTTCTGTAATTGTCTGGGTCGGCCTGATGTATCAGCTGGGCTAAATGTGGGAGAAAGAGGACAATTAGAGACTTATGTTTATGACAACATACCGAGTGCGCCACTCGAAGACTTATATACTCACCCTA
Source organism: uncultured Saprospiraceae bacterium (assembly GCA_964548935.1). Lineage (GTDB taxonomy): Bacteria > Bacteroidota > Bacteroidia > Chitinophagales > Saprospiraceae > GYS-P2D. The sequence goes on along the minus strand of CAZJTO010000224.1, from coordinate 1,274 downwards.
ACTATCCAACAGCACCTGATCAGATGTTTATTCACGATAAGGGGCTTAGTGCTTTTTGGGAGGATGATCTCGAGGAAACAGGCCTGTTGATGAAAGGATTTATTCAAGTGCCAGAGAGTGGCAACTATGACTTCAATATTACAGGAGTAGGAGAGACCACGTTTAGGATCAATAGAGCCCATAATGCGATAGGAGTCACGGATAGTATCTTCTCCCATCGCTATTACATGGAAATTTATGAACATGAAAGAGACGATATCCAAAGTGGTGAACAAACCATCAATGGCCTTAGCTTAAACCCTGGGCGATTATACTATTTTGAAGTCATCCAAAAGAATCCTGATTATGGCAATCGGTTTACGATATTTTGGAATGGACCTCAGCATGATGATGACAGATGGCATCGGATAGCTCCTGTAAACATCTATAACTACGATGACCCCCTATTATGTGTACCTATAGGAACGCCTTGTGATGATGGTAATCCCCTAACCGCCAATGATCAGATCGACAATGATTGTAATTGCGTTGGTACACCATGTACCCCTCTGATGGATTGTGATGACCCCGCTGCAGACCTGATCACATATGACTACTGCGAAGTGGCAGATCAGATCAGTAACAATGAGTCAGATGCTTGGCTGAGTTGTCAATCTACTCCCAGCCCTTACATTGCGGACCTCTCTACGGCAAATTACCATTGGATACATTATGACTTAGGTAACGAATATTTACTCGGACAGACTCACGTCTGGAACTACAATGTAGCTGGATCGACTAATCTCGGGTTTACTAATGTGGCAGTGCATTACTCTATTGACAATGAGGAGTGGTTCTTTCTAGGATTTTATACTTGGGACGACGCTACAGGCGATGACAATTATTCTGGCTTCAGCGGCCCTGACTTTGGTCAGGTCTCTGCGAGATATGTACTCTTTACGGATGTGATCCCAACTTCAGAATGTCGAGGCATCAGCAAAATCACCTTTGACGCAGATCTATGTCAAGATCGTGGCAGTATATGCGACGATGGTGATATATCAACATTTAATGATCAGTATGACGACAGATGCCAATGCATAGGTTATACAGTCGAAGAACTGGATTGTGTCATCGATACCTTATTTATCTATGAAGACAATATCCCTGCAAATGAATATCATGCGATCAAGGCACTCATGTCAGATGGAGGTGTATTAAATGAAAATGAGGTGAACTATAGAGCAGGGATGGAAATCGTTTTGAATTCAGGCTTTGAAGTAGAATTAGGCGGT
>CAZJTO010000223.1:0-4728 GCA_964548935.1 uncultured Saprospiraceae bacterium | reverse complement strand
ACTCAAGTTTCTAATCGAAGCCAAACTGATTGAAACTCAGAATATAAAATTCTTCTTAGGATATAGCGGATGGTCAGCGGGCCAGCTTGACGATGAGTTAGAATATGGCTCGTGGATGGTTTCGCAGATGGATGCCAATTATGCATTTAAGAATGCCAGCGGAGAATTATGGAGGATGATTACTCGAAATAAGGGAGGTCATTATACCGTCATCGCAGAGATGCCTAAGTCCAACTTACTTAACTAAGATTCTTGCGCATCTGGTTTAGAGTAGCTCTCATATCTTTAGGAGGATCAGCCGTAAACGACATTTGCTCACCAGTAGTGGGATGTTTTAGCTCTATGATATGCGCGTGCAGCGAACACCTACTAAGCAATGGACGCTCTTTATCAGGACGTTTTCTCAGGCGCTTAATGGACGAGAGATAAAATGCATCTGCCATGCCATACTTACTATCCACTAATAATGGAGCACCTATGTGCTTCAAGTGTACTCTAATCTGATGAGTTCGACCGGTTAGAATTTTTACTTTGAGTAAGGCATAGTTTCTAAATGTCTCTACTACCTGGTATTCAGTAATAGCTGATTTTCCTTTGGATCTGATTTCATAGTGCCCTGGTGCACGTGTAGATTCGGCAATGTTTTCTTCTATTACGCCAGATGGCAATCCCGGCTTTTGGGCAATGGCGAGATAAGTTTTATCTACTTCTCTCCCCGAAAAAGCTTCGTTCAAACTCTTATGTGCCTCGGCATTACGAGCAAAGAGCATGACGCCAGAGGTCTCCCTGTCCAATCTATGGACTATGAAGATTTCCCCATACTTGTTTCGTAATACGGTACGTAAGTTAACCAGTGTCTGATCGAATCGATCGGGCACTGTTAATACATTGGCGGGTTTATTGACGGCGATAAGATCAGCGTCTTCATATAGAATCTCGATCTTCATGACTTGCTGCTTACTTGGGAGAAGACCTTCTTCTTATTGATAAAATATAGCCATGGCAATAAGATGTCAAACATTCCTGATAAGTTTTCAACTGACTCGGCTCTTTTGGTATGGTAACTCAGTTTGCGACGTTTTAATCGGATATCTTTTATTTGGCGTAGTACTGCAATATGTGCCTTTATGATGGCCATCGAATGTTTGGGTTTGCCGGATAGCAGGTTTTTGAAGAAATAAGCCATATCCAGTGTAGTGCGAGTAAGAATGATTTTCCACAGCCTAGCTCCTGAGACATTAGTCATCAACATCTTCCAGTTGTTCCTAAAATTTAGGAAGGTCTTATTAGGGCTATCATAATTTAAGGTCCCACCACCCAGATGATAGACCGTTGACGAGGGCACTACTTTGAGCTTATATCCCAACTTTTTCATTCTCCAGCACAAATCAATTTCTTCCATATGTGCGAAATAAGATGCATCTAATCCACCCAGTTTCTTGAACACTGATGTCCTCATGACCATCGCAGCACCAGATGTCCAAAACACCTCTTCGGTAGAGTTATACTGACCATCATCCTTCTCGATGTGATCAAAGATCCTGCCTCGACAAAATGGGAATCCATAACGATCGATGTATCCCCCGGAGCCCCCTGCATATTCGAAGTGCTCAGGCGATTGATCAGCCAATATTTTGGGTTGAACGGCACAGACACTGGGATCGCTTTCTAATAGATTGATTAGTGGATCAAGCCAGCCGTCAGTGCCCCGTATATCCGAATTAACCAGAGCCACATACTTGTGAGATATATCCCGTAGGCCTTCGTTATAGCCACCTGCGAATCCGTGATTTTCCTCTAATTGAATTAGTTGCACATCAGGATATTCTTCTTGCATGAATGACACACTATGATCTGTTGATGCATTGTCAATCACTGTCAATTGAAAGTCGCTCGTAGCGCTCTTGAGAAGCGTCGGGAGATAGTTGGCAAGGTGATGAGCCCCGTTATAATTGAGTACAGCAACACAACAACTCGCTTGATTTGGATAGTTGAGCTCATCGAAGAAATTGAGGCAATCCAATTTGTCTTGATCAATATTGAAGATCAATTCCTCCTTGCTGTCAAATGTTTGATCAGGCCTGACAAAATGCAACAACCGGATCTCAAGGTCATCTTCATAAAACTCATAGTCGAATTGATGAAATATATTCATTTCTACACTAAGTCGGTGTTTAGTCTGTAGGGTCTTACCTTCTCCTATGTATACCATCCCTTTGTATAGCTCTCCGTTGAGTAGACACTCCGCTGCATAAGTACCAAAACGAGGGATCAGCTTTTCCTTAGACTCAATATCAATGTTTGCAGTAGGGAAACCCAATGCTCCAGCGAGTTTGAGCCCTTTGGTGATCACTCCACTTAAGATATAGGGATGCGTAAGCTGTTGATTGGCCTCATTGATGTTGCCAGCAGATAGATTCACTCTGATTTTGGTAGAACTGACTTTGAGGTCGTCAACCTGTTGTTCAGAAATTTCGGTTAGCTTAAAATGACCTGCTTGTTCATACTCCTTCAAGAAATCAAAGTTGCCCCCACGATTTAAACCAAATTTATGATCATAACCGATGATCACGTGATCTGCACCAATTTTATCGATGATTATTTTTTCGACGTATTCTGAAGGGCTGATTCGCGAGAAAGCAACATTAAATGGGACGATAACTAAGTGATCTAATCCTGTATCACTCAGCAGTTTTATTTTTTCTGGCAAGGTCGTCAACAATCTTAGACTATCATCATTAGGGAAGACTACTTGACGCGGATGTGGATCGAAGGTCATCAAGATACTTTCACCCTGCGCATCCTTGGCTTTTTGGATGACCTGTCTGATTATGGTTCTGTGTCCATGATGGACGCCATCAAAGGTCCCTATGGTCAGCACCGCACTTCTAAAAACTGGTAAATTATCTAAGCCTCGATGTACCTTCAATGTTCATTGAATTATTCTGCAAATAACGCCTATTATTTGCTTTTCTCTTCGTTCAGTAGGCTATTTTAATTCCATGCAAATCTCTTCAGTCGCTTTTGATCTTAATCAATCCGAATCGAAACTAAACAACTTCACTTGATTACATTTGTTCTTCTAATATGATTGATAATAATAAGGTTGTCGATATCCTCCGAAATATCAATGATCCCAATACGGGGATTGATATTGTCAGTGCAAAGCGGGTAAAGGATTTGAAGATTCAGGATAAGCAAATATTTTTTGCTTTAGAGGTCAATGACTTACCACAAGAAGCGAAGTTTGCGATTAATGCAGAGTGCTATGCTTTGCTCAAGGATGAGTTTAAAGATGTAGAAGTTCACATACATTTCTCTAAGAGCCAAGGAGGGAATAAGACGATTCTTCCGCAGGTGAAAAATGTGATCGCTGTCGCATCTGGAAAAGGCGGTGTAGGAAAGTCTACCGTATCTGCTAATCTGGCGGTATCTCTTGCTAAAAAAGGATATAAGGTGGGCCTCATGGATGCCGATCTATATGGACCGAGCATGCCGACTATGTTTGAGCTTATTGGTGCTAAGCCGAAGATTCAGGAGATCTATGGTAAACCGAAGCTTATCCCTATCGAAAAGTATGGCGTACACTTGATCTCAATCGGTTTTATTGTTGATCCGGAGCAGGCAGTGGTATTGAGAGGACCTCGTCTGAGTGGTGTGATTAAGCAGTTTATCAATGAGTGTATATGGCCGGAACTGGATTATTTAATTATTGATCTTCCTCCTGGCACGGGTGATATACAACTCACGCTGATACAATCTATTCCAATCACAGGTGCGCTGATCGTCACGACGCCACAAGATGTTGCTGTAGCTGATGCAGTCAAAGCGACCAACATGTTCAAATTGGACTCTGTCAATATCCCTGTCATTGGGATTGTAGAGAATATGGCTTGGTTTACGCCAGCAGAGCTGCCCAAGAACAAGTATTATATATTTGGGAAAGGAGGGGCAGAGAAGCTCGCCAAGAAATACTTGAGTGCAGTTATCGCGGAGATTCCACTGATACAAGCTGTACGAGAGGCTGGAGATGATGGCAAGCCTGCAGCGCTCGGCGAGGATACTGAGTTGTCGGCTAGATTTGATAAGATGACAGATAGGTTTTTGCAACAAGTACAGCTGAGGCATGAACTCTTTCAACCGACTCGCAAAGTTGAAATCAAAACTCAATAATATTCCACATGAAACGAAGTGCATTAATAGCACAAATAAAGGCTAAGCAATCTATGCTCAGTGTTGGTCTCGATACAGATATCAAGCGAGTGCCAGAATATATCATAAAAAACTTTGACGATCCCATTTATGAATTCAATAGGAGAGTCATAGAGAAGACTAAGGACGTCTGTGTCGCCTATAAATTTAATATAGCGTTCTATGAATCATTAGGTAGCGCAGGGTGGGAGAGCTTAGAGCGGAGTATGGCCTTGATCCCAGATGATATCTTCACCATAGCAGATGCGAAACGTGGAGATATAGGGAATACGTCAAAGTTGTATGCTCGCACCTTTTTTGAGACCTATAACTTCGATTCTATTACGGTATCACCCTACATGGGTAGTGATTCCCTTGAGCCTTTTTATGGCTATGACAACAAGTGGGTGATTATATTGGGACTGACCTCTAATAAAGGCAGCAACGACTTTCAGATGCAGACCTTAGCGGATGGACGCAAGGTGTATGAACAGGTGATTGAGCGGTGCAAAGATTTTGGGACTAGTGACAATACCA
>CAZJTO010000222.1:0-4728 GCA_964548935.1 uncultured Saprospiraceae bacterium | reverse complement strand
ATCATACTATTGAGGGTAAGGTCATAGATATGGAAACCAATCTGCCACTTCCTTTTGCAACGATTGTTATTGAGGAGACTGGACAAAGTGAGGTGAGCGATGCGAATGGGTTATTTAGCCTGCGGGATGTTTGTAACGAGGAAATACATCTTGAGGTCAAATTTTTAGGATATAAGACTGCTGTTCACCACCATGATTTTCACCATGAGGATCCTGTGATTTATCTGGCTTCTAATGATATTTTACTCGAGAGTGTGGTAGTTGAAGCCTCCAAAGCAGATGGTAATAGAACTGCGGCTATTCAAAATATAGAGTTTGATGAGATTGAACTATTGAGCACGTCAATTGGTGATCTAACCGAAAAAATATCTGGAGTTAATAGTCTCAGAACAGGCTCCAACATTTCTAAGCCTATCATTCATGGCCTTCATTCTAACCGTGTCCTTGTAATCAATGATGGATTAAGACACGCATTTCAAGTGTGGGGAGAGGGACATGCGCCTGAGATAGATCCATCTCATGTTGATCAGGTTAGAGTAGTCAAAGGTGCAGCTACAGTTAAGTATGGTCCCGAAGCTTTAGGAGGTGTTGTGCTCTACAACAATAAAAAACCAGCGCTGGATCGCAAACTGGAAGGATCATTCGGTTCGTCATATAAGACGAATGGTAGAGCAATCAGTAGCCAGTTGTCTTTAGGGCAAGGCTCACATCGTTTTGCTTGGGAAGCTGGTGGCTTTGGAATCGTTCAAGCAGATCTTCAAGCCCCTGACTACAATCTGTCGAATACAGGAAAGCGTGAGTATGGCGGTAGTTTCAAAACATTATATCATCTACCAAATCTTGATATAGAACTTTCGGGCAGTTATCTCGATCAGAGCCTCGGTATATTAAGAGCGTCCATCGTTGGTAACCTACAGGACTTGCAAAATGCAATTGAGAGAGGCGTCCCAAGTCCAACATTTGAGCCAACCTATAACATCCAGAATCCACGCCATGAAGTGCAGCATGCATTGGCTAAATCTAAATTGACTTATTATCACGGCGATCACATATTTAAGTTGAGCTATGGCATACAGCAAAATATGAGACAAGAGTTTGATGTGAGGAGGGGAGAGCTCAATGATAGACCTGTCATCGATCTTGACTTGTTATCACACAATGTTGATTTAGAATGGGTTCAAGCGACCCGAGGTATCTGGAGTGGTAACTCTGGCATACAGTTATATACCCAGAATAGTCGAAATGAGCCAGGATCCAATCCTGTTAATTTTGTGCCTAATTATAATGTCTTCAATGTTGGGGCGTATTCTATTCAATCTCTTGATTTAGGTAAGACAGTCCTTGAGCTGGGGTTTAGATTTGACTATCAGAACTTGAGTGTTGTTGATACGATCAGAGATGTTGCTACATTCTCCAATGAGATCGATTTTCAGAATGCCACGTTTACGATAGGTGTCAGGCATCAGCTCAATGAGGCGCTGTCTATTTATTCTAACATCGGAAGTGCATGGAGACCTCCTAATGTTGCCGAGCTGTACTCATTTGGATATCACTTTTCTCGGATTCAATTTGGTTTGTGGCGCTATGATTTCAATCCAAATATTTTCACCCCAGTTAATGATGTTTTTGATCAAACAGATCGTGAGGTGCCTTCAGAAAAGAGCTTTAAGTGGATAACCGGTTTAGAGTATCATAATGAGCGCATTAGTTCGGAATTTGTTGTATACGCTAATCGCATTAATGATTACATCTTTTTAAGACCTTTTGGTGTATCAGTCAATATCGCAGGTACCTTTCCATTCTTCATATATAGCCAAACTGATGCGCTATTCTTGGGAGGAGATTGGGATTTCAGGTATAGACACTCTGATAAGTTTACTTCGGAGGCTAAGGTCTCCTATGTCTATGCTACTGAATTAGAAAATGATCAGCCATTTATTGAGATTCCTCCTTTTAATGTGAATTATGAATTGGCCTATAAGAGTGGAAATTGGGGAGCTGCAGTCAAGCTGGATTATATGGCTCAGCAGTGGAATGCTCCGAGAACCATCGAGCCAGGATCATTTCAGAATGGAGGGGCAGAATTTGCTCAGAATGAAATTTTTGATTTCATGGACGCTCCCGAAGCATTTTTATTAGTCGGGGCAAGGTTGTCCTATCAAAAGAATGCGCTAAATGTGGTCCTCAGCGGGGATAATTTGCTCAATCAAGCTTATAGATCCAATACTGATCGGCTCCGATATTTCGGTGACGCTCCTGGTAGAAATGTCTCACTTTCAGTGGGAGTTGGATTTTAACATACAATGTTGCGTTGAATCATTAAATGCAACTATATTGCATAAAATTTCTGAAAGTTATAATTGTATTTTATGAAAAGTATACATTCTAAATTTTACCTACTACTATTATTCGCTCTTGCGATTATGGTAAGTTGTTCTGACGATGATGATCCCATGGAAATGGAAATGGAAGATGAAGAGGAAGAGACGATCACTCAAGTTGACCTGACTTTTACACCTCAGGGAGAAGGAGAGACTGTTACTGCGACGTTCTTTGATGCCGATGGTGATGGAACTGGAGCACCAGTAATTGATGACATTGATTTGGCCGAAGGAGTAACGTATCAATTGGCAATAACATTAACTAATACGCTGCCATCTACTCCTGAAGATATCACGGCAGAGATCATGGAAGAAGACGATGAGCATCAGTTTTTCTTTGCATTTTCTGACGGCATATTTGCTGATCCCAATGGAGATGGTAATGTTGACAATGCCGGAGATCCAATAATTTATGATGATGCCGATGATAATGGTCTTCCTGTAGGTCTCCTGACTACATGGACAGCTGGCGGCCATACAGATAATTCAGGTACATTTAATGTGATCTTGAAGCATCAACCTGGTGAAAAAAGTGCTACTTCCGATGTGAACACTGGCGGAACAGACCTTGACATCACATTCTCACTTAACATAGAAGAGGGTGACGAAGAGGAAGAAGAAGTGATCAATGAAGTGGTATTAACATTTACACCTCAAGGTGAAGGTGACGTAGTTACAGCTTCGTTTTTCGATGCAGATGGTGAGGGCGTTGGAGCTCCGATGATTGATAGTATCATTCTAGCAGAAGGAGTAACTTATGACTTGGCAGTTACCTTGTTTAATTCTCTCAGTGATGTACCAGAGGACGTAACAGAAGAGATCATGGAAGAAGATGATGAGCATCAGTTTTTCTTCTCATTCACAGATGGTATATTCTCAGATCCGTCAGGTGATGGAAATGTAGACAACGGTGCGGATCCGATCAACTATAGTGATATGGATGAAAACGGACTTCCAGTGGGATTATCTACTGTTTGGACTGCAGGAGGTCATACTGATACACCAGGAGAATTTAATTTAGTCCTTAAGCACCAGCCAGGACAGAAGTCGGCTACTTCAGATGTAAATGTGGGAGGTACAGACCTTGATATCACTTTGCCACTAATAATTGAAGAAGGTAATGAAGAAGAAGAGGTGATCAATGAGATCATATTGAGCTTTGTTCCTTTAAGTGGTGGAGATACTATACAAGGTAGATTCTTTGATGCAGATGGCGAAGGAGTAGGAGCTCCGGAAATTGAGGAGATCAACTTGTCTGTATCTACAGAGTATAACATGTTTATTACACTTACTAATACCTTGGGTGCAGAGCCAGAAGATGTAACAGAAGAGATCATGGAGGAAGATGATGAGCATATTTTCCTATTTGGGTTTACCAACAATGCTTTTGGCAGTCCTGAAGGAGATGGTAATGTTGATGAGCGAGGAGATGCCTTGGACTATAACGATATGGATGAAAATGGTCTTCCGGTGGGACTATCCACTAGTTGGACAACTAGAGATATGTCAATAGATGGAGGAAGTTTTAGAGTCGTGCTGAAGCATCAGCCAGGACAGAAAACAGCGACTTCAGATATAACAGTTGGAGGAACTGATGTAGATATCACAATTCCACTGAATATTAATCTATAAGAAAATATAAAAGAGAAGGCAATTTGTGGGCCCATTCATCTGTCATGGATGAGTGGGCTCTTTATTTATAGCAGAGAATAAATTGTTTGTTGCGACTTATTTATCTCACCTCAACTTCAAATGTTACTTCGATATCAGTATTTCCTCCAGCTCCGTCGATATTGTTAGCTGAAGTTCCCGCGGCTACTTTATCGGGTTGATTTCGCAATACGATTGTTAAGGTCGATGTTCCTGGTTCTCCCGTTGTGATATTAGTTAATATGCCAAGAGGATTGCCAGCTGAATCTGAATCGAGATACTCGACAGACATATTGCTGCCATCTACTACATAAAATACTTGATGATCGAGATCCTCTCTTGCAACTTGACTAGTAATGTCTGAAGCAGGTTCAACTGATTCATCGAGCATCAACAATACGCTCGTATAACTGGTGTTGGCTCTGAGGATATTATTTCTAACAACTGGCTCTTCTCCTCCTGCACCATCTAAATCTCTAAAGCTGAACAGTTCATTGTTCTTAGCATCATCCGTCAAGAGTATCTCCACGGTCGTAATTGGTTTAGGAGCAAATGCGATGATTGGTTCGTTTTCGTCATTGGTGCAACTCAAAGCGAACAGGAAGCAAAATATGACCGAAATACTAAGTGTACGCATATAAAATCTTCTTTTAGGTATGTAATACCTACTATGAAAAAGGTACTGAATCGGTTGCCT
>CAZJTO010000221.1:0-4741 GCA_964548935.1 uncultured Saprospiraceae bacterium | reverse complement strand
CGGTGTCTGGAGACCTATATGCTGCAGGGCGATTCCTTATTCGAGGATCTCAATGATTCCTTCGATAGATCATTCAATTTTAGCCCATTGAGTGCTGAACTGTTTAATCAAGTTAGCGATCTCAGGACGCTCATACCCGACGAACTCAATGAATTGGATGGTCAAATTTTTGGCTGTCCTGATTGTGCCGATCAAGGCGGTATATTTCTGCAATTAGTAGATCAGGACGACAAGGTGTTCACGATTGATCAAGATACCAACGGTTTACCAGAATACTTACAAATTTTCGTAGGACAAGTTAATGATCGAATAGCGCTATTGCCTTGATAGCTGGCAAATGATTTTATTTGCTGATGACCTGGATGGTGTAGCTCTCCAGCGTGTTCTCATCAGTATTGCCATGCTTAATCGGACGATCAAAGAGATGTCGCAGGTTATTACCTGCCAGATCTTCTAACTGGTGTTCTATACGGATCGTATAGGATCCTGCATTCCACTTTGAGTCAGGTCGGAATGAGATCATCGCTGCTTCACTATTATAATCGAGCGTGCCCGCTACCCTTCTCCCTTGATTGTATACACCAAACGCATCTATGAGGCTTCCATAATCTATTGGTTCTGGCAAGACAATCTCTAATGGCTCCGAGGTATGTGCCACTATATCACTTGCCCTCCAATCCTCGATTGATGGCTTTACTCGATCGGTATCAGTGGTGATAAATGTGTGTCTCACCTCACGGCCCATATCTATGCCCTCCATATCTTTAATGTCTCCGTCTATATGTAGGATATAGCTTTTGTACGGGTCAAACACACTGCCGAGATGATGATTAGGTCCCAATAGCCGTTTCTGTCGGCCTGGCTCGATCCAGATCGTTAATAGCGTGCCGTCATCAGAGAGCAGCGGTGCCTTAAGATTTAATATTGAGCGATCAATGGCAGCACCCTCCTCGTCCAAAAAGTGGATATGATCATAGATCTTAACTGGATTAACAGGGCGCGAAAAGCGCACATACCACTTTAAGATATTGGCAGGAACCTCCCTATCAGCAGGATAGATATCTACTACTTGGATGGACTCATAGTCTTGAGATCTGGCAACGGTAAAATGCAACAGCTGACCCTCACATATGGCCGTATAGGGTCTATCTTGATTAAATGGCACAAGGGGCCGAAACGTAATCGCATCCGCTCCCCGCTCTACAGTACCCATAACGGCAGTACTCTCGTGGCTGAGATACTGGTCTGTTAGCTCTCCTTTGAGGATCGTAAGATCAGCAGCACGATTAGACCCATTAGATAGGGTGATATATGATGTGCTGAGGTCCAGAATCTCTGGAGGCTGCTGTGCGCTGGCCTCCAGAAGTCCCGATAACATAAGGGCCGCAAGTAATCGTGCGCCCCAAAACATGTGTTGGCCTATAACCAACGGTTATTACTTGTCGTCAGACCTAAGACGCCATCAGCACCACGCTGTATCATCACGAAGGTCGTTTCATTGAGCTTATCCAATTGCTGCACATTGACGAATGGCAGATTGATGAAGTCTACACCTGCTGTGCCGGCACGCTCTTGGACTCGCTCCGTCAGAGAATCACCAAAGCCCTCAATGTTAGACACCTTGATTTTCATCAGGGCTCTATTAGAATTTGCCATAAGCACATAGCGCTCGCCTTCTTTTTCCATCTCGATAATATCGAGGGGCGTATTCCAGTTGCCTAACTCTGCGACTGTGCGACCTTTGGCATGAGCACCATCCTGTAGGGCAGTCATAGGAAACACCACTAATGGCGTACAGGTATAGCTCGCTAAGATCTGAGACTTCCCATTAATCATAATCGGGGTGAATGTCTTGATCGGTGCATAGGTCTCATACTGACCATGAGCCGCATGATAGATTTCTAATGAACTCTGTGCTTCGCTCTCATTAAATGGAAACGATATCGCTCTAAATGTTGACGAAAACTCTGCATTGCTCAAGCCACTGACCATCACCTGGCCTTCGGCATACCTCAAGTCAGATATCGCCCACTGCCGTAGGGATCTGCCACGCCTGTCCTTAGCATCAGCTGCAACAGCATTGTTAAGTACGCTCTTAGAATGGCTCACATGATCCATGCCTATCGGCTCGAGTGTATTGTTGTTCACTAAGAATAGTAATGACTTGCCCGAGCTATGATTTACTGCGATGTAGACATTTTCGGTTGCAGGGTCTACTGCAAGATCAATGATCTGTAGCTGGTCAGTCTCAGTTCCTAACAGCTTGCTGAGCTCATCCTCCAAGTCCGCTATGGCCATCTTCTCATTCTGAGCCTTTGCCTGGCTTGATAGATCGATTGCAACTACCTGTGCAGCATCGCTATCTCCGATAAACAAGATACTCTCAGGTCCAAATGCCATAGCATGAACACTCTGTATCTCGGGATCTCCCATGACAAAATCTTCCGTATAGTTAATCGATGCAATTGCAGCGGTGCTCATCAATGCAATCGCCAATAGTATAAACAGCTGTTTCATAGCTCAATATTTATGTGTTAATGTATAATATTAATAAGATAAACCAATCTGAAAGACTATAGTTCTACTCTACTGATTTCTACTGATCAGCGTCTGCTGTGAGACCTAATTATGAGGCAGTATTGAGAAATGAAAAGTTAAATCTTGCTTGGCGCAAAAATTAATTCCTGATGGGGCCTGTCTCAGGATTTGGCATCACCCCTGATTATGCCATATCCGCAACCTGTTCTAATCCAATAGATCCATATAATGTTTTACATCCTGAATTATTAGCCAAATATATTTAAGCAATAAGGCTTGATATAAATAGGATATATTTCAACGTCCTATTTGCAACTATATCAAATGGTCATAGGTTTGTGTTGTAATATGAAAAACTTAATTCTGTAGAAATCCAAAGAAATACACAATGAAATCATACGGATATAAAAATGACAATGTCGACATCGCCTCATTAGGATTAGACGATACGACGATCTATTGGAACCTCTCCCCTGCCGCATTAATCGAGCATACGATTTCTACGGGCCAAGGTGAGCTGGCTTCTTCGGGAGCGCTAAAGATTAATACCGGTCAATTCACCGGGCGATCTCCTAAGGACCGATATATCGTCGAAGACAAGATTACCTCAAAGACTGTGGATTGGGGTTCGGTTAATCAGCCGATCACGCCAGCTCAATACGACAAACTCTATACTCAGGTCATAGACCACCTCAACAATCGAGACCAGATCTATGCGCGAGATGCTTATGCCTGTGCCAGTCTCAACTATAGACTTAACGTCCGAGTATACTCCGAGCAGCCATGGCAGAGCTTGTTTGTTCATAACATGTTTTTGCGGCCGACTAAAAAAGAAGTCTCAACGATCGATCCCGATTGGCAGATATTTGTAGCCAGTGGCTTGGAGGTAGACCACAAGGAGATGGGACTGCGTCAGAGTAACTTCGCCATCATCAACTTCACTGAGAAGAAGATTATCATCGGCGGCACTGCCTATACTGGCGAAATCAAAAAAGGTATTTTCTCTGTCCTCAACTATCTCTTACCAACAGATCATGACGTCCTCTCGATGCACTGTTCTGCCAATGTCGGTAAGAAAGGAGATACAGCGCTATTCTTTGGTCTTTCAGGTACGGGTAAGACTACTCTATCGACAGACTCAGATAGAAAACTCATCGGTGACGACGAGCATGGCTGGGCCTCGTCGAGTGTATTCAACTTTGAAGGTGGTTGTTATGCTAAGACAATCAACCTATCTGAATCCAAAGAGCCACAGATCTATAAGGCCATTAAGTTTGGTGCAATGCTCGAGAATGTAGGATTTCATGATCGAGCGAATAGACTTGTAGATTTCAGTGATTCATCTATTACACAAAATACTCGAGTAAGCTATCCGATCTATCACATCGACAACATCGTATATAACTCTCGTGGCGAGATACCTGAGAATGTATTTTTCTTAACCTGTGATGCCTTTGGCGTACTGCCTCCGATTGCTAAGCTCTCTACGGCGCAGGCCATGTATCACTTCTTATCTGGTTATACCGCCAAAATCGCAGGTACTGAAGCAGGCATCAATGAGCCAGAGGCTACTTTCTCAGCGTGTTTTGGATTACCGTTTTTACCACTTAAGCCGACAGTGTATGCCGAACTCCTTGGTAAGAAGATTGAAAGTGGCGAGAAGCGGATCAATAAAAATATCAACGTCTGGTTGATCAATACGGGCTGGACCGGTGGCACATTTGGTGAAGGCACAAGGATGGAGCTATCCTATACCAGAGCCATGATCAGAGCAGCCTTATCTGGTGCCTTGGATGATACTGCCTACGAGACAGAACCATTCTTTGGCCTTGCAGTGCCGAAGTCATGTCCTGACGTTCCTAATGCCCTTTTATTCCCAAGAGAAACTTGGCCCAATGAAGATGAATATGACGCTCAAGCTAAAAAGCTCGTCAAACTATTTAAGGATAACTTTGTGCAATACGAATCGTATGCTTCAGAAGAGATTCTAGGGGTGATGGACGCCGGTGTGACACAGTAGAGCTTACGCAGTAGGTAATTAAAAATGTAATGGCTATATAGAACTTGTTTCTATATAGCCTTTTTTATGATCGCTCATATCGTTATATTCGATTTGATCAAGCGCATCAATAGACACAAGTTATGGCTTATACTGAAACCGTCTATAAACGGAAGCTTTCCGTATATAATCGGATAATCTTGT
>CAZJTO010000220.1:0-4742 GCA_964548935.1 uncultured Saprospiraceae bacterium | reverse complement strand
TTTAGGCTTCAGAATAAGATTTATGCTATTGATAAAATCCTCCATTGCATTGAGTTGTGTTTCAACCTCAGTCTTTCCGCTCTCGGTAAGACTGTAATACTTACGCATACGATTTCCAATACTGCGGATTTCTGTTGTGAGGATTCCTTTTCCTTCTAATCTATGGAGTGCTGGATATAAGGCCCCTTCGGTTATCTTCATCTCTCCAGCTGTGAGTTCTTTAACCTTCTGAGTAATCTCATATCCATACATCTCATCATGATCATCCATGAGCTTAAGAATTATGGTATCGAGGCTACCCCGTAGTAACTTAGAATCAATCATAATTCTAATATACATAATTTTCTTAGGTATAAGAATCTTAGGTATAGTTTAGCTGGCTTGAGTCTTATTACAGATGCTCTGGATGACTATTTAAAAAGTTCCTATCTTCCGTTGGCTCTAAACAATGGTCATATGAACACTGATAAATCTATGATGCCTAATCAAGGGCATACCGACAAACCAGGCAATCCATCTACAGCAACCTCCAGTAAGCGCAAGCTTAATGACCGGTCTAATGGACAAGCATTAAGGGTCTTAAGCGAAGAAGATTGGGACTTCTGGGTACACAACGGGTATATCGTGATCAAAGGGGCTATCTCGAGAGCACAAGCTCTTAAGACGGCTGACTTCATCTGGGAGTTCGATGAGAAAGATCCTGATGATCAAAGCACTTGGTATGCTCCGCCACGTGCCGAGATGCAGATGAAAGAGCTCGCAGGTAGCGGGATGGTCGAGGTATATAATCATCAGCTCTTATGGGATAACCGCTCAGCACAGCGAGTATACGATGCATTCGTTGATATCTGGGGATATCAAGACTTATGGGTCACTATCGATCGCGCCAATCTCAACTTTCCAAGGCGTGATAAGAACGGCTTCGGAGGATTCATCCATTGGGATTATGATCCTGAAACGAGACCTCAAAATGTCCAAGGTGTGCTTGCCCTATGTGATCAGACAGATCCCGACATGGGAGGATTTCAGTGTATCCCCAGATTATATCGAGAGTATGATACGTGGAAGCTTACCCAGCCTGAAGATCGAGATCGATTTAAGCCTGATGTGACGGCATTTGCGGATGACTTCGTAAAGGTTGCGCTCGAGGCCGGTGATCTCCTCATTTTCAATAGCACACAGCCGCATGGCATCAGACCTAATCATAGTAATGACAAGGTCAGAGTAGCACAATATGTCTCGATGATGCCCGCTGAGACCGACAATCAAGCTATGCGTGACTGGCGCATAAACTCGTGGAGACACAGAATCGCTCCCGAAGGATATGCCTTTCCAGGTGATCCACGCAACTGGGAACAAACAAAATATAATACGGCTCAACTATCTACTCTGGGAGAAAAGCTGTTAGGTCTAAAAAATTGGTAGATTTACCGACTATATAACCTTATGATAAGTCTATGATCTCTACTATTGATTATTCAGTCATTGGACTGTACTTCATTGGCATTTTTGTATTCGCCTGGTGGATCACTCGCCGTGGTCGCAAGAACCAAAAATCTTCAGATTACTTCCTCGCCAGTAGAGACACAGGGTGGTTTGTTATTGGAGCCTCATTGTTCGCATCCAATATTGGGGCGGAGCAAATCATCGGTCTTGCGGGATCTGGTGCTCGAGGTGATATGGCAGCAGCACAATTTGAAATATTAGCTTCTCTAATTCTCATTTTATTGGGTTGGTTGTTTGTGCCATTCTATCTAAAGACAGGCGTATTTACCATGCCAGAGTTTCTGGAGAGGCGGTACTCCTCAAGTGCCCGAACTTATCTATCCGTAGTATCCGTATTGGCCTATGTTTTGACCAAGATATCCTTGACCATCTTCGCTGGTGCGTTAGTGTTTGAGGTATTGGGAATTCCATTTTGGACTGGAGCATTGATTGTCATCTTTGCAACTGGCATATATACTGTATTCGGTGGACTCAAGGCGGTTCTGTACACTGACATGGTTCAGTTATTCATCCTACTCGGGGGTATGTTATTAGCGACATTTTTCGCCCTCGATCAGATTGGAGGCTGGTCCGAGATGCGTGCTATAGTGACTAATTATGGTGCCAGTAATCCAGGATTCGAGAGTAGCAATTTCTTCAACCTCTGGCGTCCCAGCTCTGACTCAGATTACCCTTGGACTGGAATTCTCTTTGGCGCACCCATATTAGGGGTTTGGTACTGGTGTACGGATCAATTTATAGTCCAGCGTGTATTAAGTGCTAAGGATATCTCCAATGCCCGACGAGGCACGCTCTTAGCTGGTTACTTGAAGCAACTCCCATTGTTCCTATTCTTAGTACCTGGGATATTAGCTT
Source organism: uncultured Saprospiraceae bacterium (assembly GCA_964548935.1). GTDB lineage: Bacteria > Bacteroidota > Bacteroidia > Chitinophagales > Saprospiraceae > GYS-P2D. The sequence goes on along the minus strand of CAZJTO010000220.1, from coordinate 2,381 downwards.
TTGCACTCGCATCAGAGGGGTTACTGGCACTCGATATTGCCAACCCTGATAAAGCCTTACCACTATTAATTAATGAATTACTTCCAGTAGGTATCAAAGGGCTGGTATTAGCAGGCCTTCTGGCCGCATTGATGAGCTCATTGAGTTCTGCATTTAACTCATCCTCTACACTGATCACTATAGACTTTTATAAGCGAGCTAAGCCTCAGGCATCAGAAAAAGAATTGGTGTGGATAGGTCAGTTTGCTACCATTATACTAGTACTGATCTCTCTCCTCTATATCCCATTGATCAAGATTATGACACAATCAGGCGGCATCATCCAATATCTACAAAGTGTACAAGCCTATATATCTCCTCCTATTGCAGCTGCATTCTTGTTGGGCTTGTTCTTTAAAAGGATCAATTCTCGAGGGGCAATCATCAGTCTTTGGACAGGATTTGTGATTGGTGTAGTACGCCTCATCTTTGAATTTATGGTTCAAAATAAAATGTTGGCAATGGGTGACAATTTCCTAGTAGACCTAATAGTAGCACCTAACTTCTTGCATTTTGCCCTGTACTTATTCCTATTCTGCTCAGCATTATTGATCGTTGCCAGTCTGTCGGCACCTCAACATAGTGCAGAGAAATTAAAAGGAGTAACATTCGACAAGACAGTAGAGAACTTCTTTGAAGTCCGCAGGGTGGATGTGATCTATACCGTCGGTTTGATTCTCGTAGTACTGGCTGTCTGGTACATCTTTAGTCCATTGGGCATTGCTTAATTACGTTGTCTTATGGATTATCAGCTCGATGGCAAAACTGCATTGGTAACTGGTTCTACAGCAGGAATCGGTCTTGCTATAGCAAAGACGCTTGCTGCTGAGGGTTGTTATGTGATCATCAACGGACGGACGCAGGCTCGTATCGATGCTGCTTTACAGGAGATCAAGTCCGACCACCCTGCCGCACAGCTCAAGGGAGTAGCCGCAGACTTCGGCCATGTAGATCAGATTAATAGGTTGATCCGCACCATAGAGCAGCCCTTAGACATATTAGTGAACAACGTTGGCATATTCGCCCCAAGACCTTTCGTCGATATCAGTGATGATGAGTGGGCAAATATGCTGGAAGTGAATCTGATGAGTGGTGTAAGGCTGTCGAGAGCATTTCTGCCCTCGATGATCGAGCGCAACTGGGGACGCATTGTATTCATCAGCAGTGAGTCCGGTGTACAGATACCCGATGAAATGATCCACTACGGCGTATCTAAAACGGCACAAATCGGTCTCGCCAACGGCATGGCCAAACTCACCAAAGGAACAGGAGTAACAGTCAATAGTGTATTGCCAGGATCTACGATGTCTGAAGGCGCTTCTAATTTTCTATCCGATCTGGCAGCACAGCAAGGTAAGACTACAACTCAAGTGGAGGAAGAATTCTTTGATAATGTGCGACCGAACTGTCTCTTACAGCGATTTGCATCAACCCAAGAGGTTGCGAATATGGTCACCTATCTCTGCAGCCCGTTGGCATCAGCGACTAATGGGTCAACAATCAGAGTAGATGGCGGGACTGTACCGACGATATTATAGGCTTGTAAACAGGATTGTTCGCATCCCTGGATTCAACTTTTATTAGAAGAATCGAGCTTCTGCAACCAAAAAACTACATTTGTCAAGTGTATATAGATCAGATGGAAACTCATCTTGATAGATTGATTGTTTTAGACTAAGTTAAATTTAATAGTGCGCTTCTATATAGTTACAATTCTGCTTTTACTCCTTGCTGTCTCTTGTCAACAGTCGACGGATAACACTCTATTGAGGCTTGTTCCTGGTAGTCGGAGTGGTATCGAGTTTTCAAATGACCTTCGAGAAACTTATGGTGAAAACATGTTACTGTTTTCAAATTTTTATACCGGAGGAGGTGTCGGAATCATTGATATCAACAATGACAATCTACCAGATATCATATTTGGCGGAAATCAAGTCAGCAGTAGGCTATACCTCAACAAAGGCGGGTTGAAATTTAAAGATATAACCGAGTCCGCAGGCATTGTGACGGACAGATGGGTCACTGGGATATCAGTAGTCGATATCAATTCTGACGGATATGATGACTTCTATCTTTCCGTCTCAGGTTTATCGAATATTAGCAAGACTAACAACCAGCTATTTATAAATAATGGTGACAACACATTTACAGATCAGGCTGCTGCATATGGCCTAGACGAAAAAGAACAGACCACTCATACTAGCTTTCTTGACTATGATCAGGATGGAGACTTGGATGCTTTTATGGCCATTAATCCTTCGGACTTTAGTCTTTTTTATATGGGTCAAATCAAAAAGCGAAAGCTGAACGGGGAGGCCCGGAGCACTGATAAACTATTTGAG
>CAZJTO010000219.1:0-4749 GCA_964548935.1 uncultured Saprospiraceae bacterium | reverse complement strand
CGTCCACCTTATTCATTGCATTGATTGCCTTGAATGCACGGACAGGACCCATCTCGCTGAGGAGGTGATCTAAGGTCTTTTTAACAGCCCACGGTCCTGCCGCATACGCTGCTGGTTTATCCAGTCGTAAGCCAGTAAACTCTTCGGAAAAAATAGACTTCTTTTTCGTCATCGTATGTAAGACTTTTTATACTGACAACAAATTAAGGTGTAGAGTTTACAACTTAGTAGTTTTTGGATAGCTGTCTGTTCTTAATGTCAAGCACAGTTGCAATGGGCTGAAGCCGCATTGAAAGCGTATTCGCTATTTGACACTCAATACTCAATTCCTCGACACTCGCTACTCGCTACTCGACTTCTCATTACTCGCTACTCTACTTCTCTATACTAATCCTTTACTTTTTACTCGATACATTTACTATCTTGATCGAGTTAACACAAAACTATGACCCGCAGAGAAATACTCAAGTATACCTCGTTACTCACAGGTACGGCAATTGCTGCGCCGCTGATGACGAGTGTGCTATCTGGATGCCATGAAGGCCACACCGCTGTTGCAGACTATAAGCCTCAGTTTTTCAGTTCAGAGGATTTCGGATTCCTATCTGAGCTCATTGATGTGATACTTCCCAAATCGGATAGCCCTGCAGCATCTGAGGTAGGTGTACATCAACTCATCGATCGCATGGTCGCAGAAGTATACGATGAGTCAGCGCAGAAAGCTTATCAAGAAGAATTCAGTGCGCTTAAGACTGGATTAACAGATCATCAAGGAGACGGTATGTTGGCGGCATTGAATAATCTGTTGGGAGATGCCGAAACTCCAGCACGCAAAGCATTACTGACTATCAAGCAACAGACTGTTGCTTACTACCTCAGCACAGAAGAGGTCAGCAAGAATTTCTTAAACTACCTACCTGTACCAGGAGAATATGAAGGATGTATCACTACCGAATCAGTAGGGCATAAAGCATGGGCATGACATATATCAATACGAAAGGAAAAGCAGAACGAACGTATGACGCCATCGTCGTAGGGTCGGGCATAAGCGGCGGATATGCCGCCATGGAATTATGCCTCAAAGGATATAAGGTGTTGATGCTGGAGCGTGGCAGAATGGTACATCATAACGACTACCCCACTGCCAGCCTTGAAAAATGGGAGCTGCCTAACCAAAATACGGTCAGCAAGGCAGAGCTCGACAAGCATTATTTTAAGCAAAATCGCCTCAGTTGGTGGGTGCATGAGGATAACAAACACTTCATCGCTAAAGACGATGAATATCCCTACGATGAGGATAGTAGATTTGACTGGATACGTGGACACCATGTTGGGGGAAGATCGATCATGTGGGGTAAGCATTGCTATAGATGGAGTGACATAGACTTTGAAGGAAATCTCAAAGATGGTGTCGCCATCGACTGGCCTATACGTTACAAGGACATCGCACCGTGGTATGATAAGGTAGAACGATTCGTAGGTGTGGCGGGACAAGCTGAAGGCTTGAAGCAAGTGCCTGACGGTGTATTCTTGAAGCCATTCGAATTGAATTGTGCCGAGCAGCACTTTAGAGAGGCTGTCGCAGAGAAGTATCCCTACCGAGTCGTTACTCCAGGTCGAGTGGCGCACTTGACAGAATACGATCCTGAAATACATCTCGGGAACCGTGGTAAGTGTCAGACCAGAAATAAATGTTGGCGTGGCTGTCCATATGGCGCCTATTTCAGTAGCCAATCGGCAACTCTACCTGTAGCGACGGAGACCGGCAATCTGACCATACGTCCCATGAGCATCGTATCGGAGATTACATTTGATAAGGAGTCTCGCCGAGCCGATAGCGTCAGAGTAAAAGATGCCGAAACCGGTGAAGAGATGGAGTTCTTTGCAAGGATTATCTTTTGCAATGCCTCAACGGTGGGTACTACGGCGATCTTACAAAACAGTAGATCTGACGAGTTTCCTGATGGCCTCGGCAATAGTAGTGGAGAATTGGGCCATAACCTGATGGATCACCATTATGGCATGGGCGCAGGAGGTACCTTACCAGGTTTTACGGACACCTACTATAAGGGCGATAAGCCATTAGGGTTTTATATTCCGAGGTTCCGCAATATCGATGAGGCGACGAAACGAGATGATTATATCCGAGGATTTGGCTACCAGGGTCGAGCGGTTCGAAATGTCAACAATCCGCCTGATCTGATTGGAGCAGATCTGAAAAAGCAAATCTTTGAGCCAGGACCCTATGGATTCTCGATGACATGTTTTGGTGAGGTACTACCCTATCATGACAACAAGATGTACCTCAACTTTGACAAGCGAGATCAGCATGATATGCCGATCATCACCTTTGATGCGAAGCTGCGAGATAATGAGATCGCCATGAGAAAAGATGGTGTCGATTGTGCTATCGAAATGCTTGAGGCTGCAGGTTGTACGGATATCTGGAGCTATAACGATCCAACAGCGATTGGAGCAGCTATCCACGAGATGGGTACCGCCCGTATGGGTCGTGATCCTAAAACAAGTGTCTTGAACAAGTGGAACCAAATGCACGACGTGGACAACGTGTTTATCACTGACGGATCATGTATGACCAGTGCTGCTACACAAAATCCAAGTATTACATATATGGCGCTAACTGCACGGGCAGTAGACTATATGCATAAGAAAGTGAATGAAGGAACACTATAGTCCGCCTACAATTGTTACAAAGGGTATTATCTTTCAGTCTTAAAGTAATGCTATGATATCTTTAGGATTTCTGTTTTTTGGAGGCGGCTTTGTCGCAACTCTGCTGAAGTCACTTGGCAAACTGCTTTCGACAGATTGGGATCAAGAGAAATTTTCAGCCGCATCTGTACTGAATCTTTTTAAGTGGCCCCTTATCTTCTTTGTACTCATGTGCTTGTTCATCGCCTTTGGGATCCCATATTTAGAGCAAATGGAGGGATGATACTCATCTATAATAAGCAGTGATTGATCGAATTTCATGATGTTGACTGGTATACTTGTCGCAGTTTTGTCCTGATGGTTAATGATCCGAGTTCTTCTATCTTCATATTTTGAATTACTACTTCCAATTACAGATCACTCGAATCAAGCGTTGGTTTGATTATATCGGCATACCGCCTGTTGTAGGCCTAATTGGAGGAAGCATTCTATTTGTAATTTTCGCCCAGCTACTCTTCCACAAGGTTTCATATGCGGCACTCTTATTAGCTTGCTTTGGATTGAGTCTCGTAATCAGACTAAGTTCCGCAAAGCGCAATGAACTGATTCACCTTTTATTCGGCAAGCGCAAAAGTCAACAGATCAGAGTCATAGAAAATCTAATAGTCGCAGCCCCTTTCACTGCGTATCTCATGTACGAACAACAGTGGTGGATGAGCCTTGCTATGCTTGGTGGATCAATAGGCTTAGCCTTGATTACATTCAATCAATCGTTCAATCTTGCTATACCTACTCCTTATAAGCGACTGGTATTTGAATACACGGTTGGATTCAGAATATATCTATGGTTGATCATTGTACTCTATTACATTTTTGCTCAGTCCATTCTGGTGCAAAACTTCAGTTTGAGCATGTTTTGCTTACTGGTTTTTAGCTTACTAGGGATGTCATTTTTGATGGTCCAGGAACACCGATATTTTATATGGCTATACACTAAGTCAACGCATGAGTTCTTACTGCACAAAGTTGGGAGATCCGCCATAGCAGTATCTGTCATTACGGTACCCCTATTAGTCATGATGCTATATACATACCGAGATCAGTGGCTCCTAATCGTTGGCGCATATATACTGGGCATGATCTATCAAGCCTATGGCCTCCTTGCAAAGTATTCATCATACCCCAGACACATGTCACCTGTTCAAGCCATACTCTTTATAGTGAGTCTATTATTCCTGCCATTGATCCCATTGCTATCAATATCGTACTATAGACGAACAGAGAAAACCCTAATCCAACTACTACCATGATTACCGTCCAAGAACTACATAAGAGCTATGGCACCAAAAGAGTGCTTCGAGGTATCAGCTATGACTTTGAAGCTGGAAAAATCTATGGTATCGTAGGCAAGAATGGTGCTGGTAAAACAACCTTCTTCAAGTGTTTAGCAGGTCTTCATGGATATGAAGGAGAGATCAGCTATGGCAGCGCTGACACAGCGCATCACATCGGTTTTCTGTATACTCAGCCTATCACTATGAGCTACATCACGGGTTGGGAATATCTGAAGCTTCATTGCAGTGCTCGTGGGTTAACACGAGAGGATTTCGAGGAGCAAAATATATTTGAGCTTCCACTCAATGAATATATCGAGCACTACTCTACAGGAATGCTCAAGAAGCTTGCATTCATGGCGCTGCTCCTTCAGAAGAACGAGTTATTCATCCTTGATGAACCCTTTAATGGTGTAGATATCCAGAGCAATATCATCCTATCTGCTGTGATCCAAAAACTGAAGTCCGCCAAAAAGACACTTTTAATATCATCCCATATCTACTCCTCTCTCCAAGAGAACTGTGATGAGATTCTTGTGCTTAACAATGGCACCTTTGTAGAGCCTGTCCACAAGGCTGATTTTAATCGATTGGGGGAACAGCTGAAGAATGATATTGTGGATACTCGGCTTGATGGTTTAGAGTTTTGATATCGGTATTTCAAATTAGTTTCATCTTTCACTTTTATCGCTATAACATAAGCTATAGTCTGCTCACCAGACTGAGGATCTCTCCACTAGGT
>CAZJTO010000218.1:0-4750 GCA_964548935.1 uncultured Saprospiraceae bacterium | reverse complement strand
TTTTCTTTGTTCTCTGTCAATGAAAATCGAAAATAATTGAATTATTACAATTGGCGATCATATTCAGTCAGATCATAGCAATTGTTGTAATATTGATATATAATAAAATTATAATGTCTCACTCGTCCAAGTTATTGCAAGAGGCCGTAGATGCGTTTTCTCTCTTGCCAGGAGTAGGTAAGAAATCAGCGTTGCGTATGGCGATGCACTTGATTAATAGAGATAGGAGTGAAATGGTCGGTGCTTTCGTTAATCCAATCAATAACTTGATTGAGCATATTAGATTCTGCAATACTTGCCACCATCTGTCCGATCGAGAGATCTGCAACATCTGTATGGAACGAGAAAATCGTGCTACTACGATCTGCGTAGTTGAGTCCATAAGAGATGTAATGGCAATTGAAGAGACGGGGCAGTATAACGGACTATACCATGTACTTGGTGGGGTAATCTCTCCATTGGATGGTATCTCTGCGGATCAACTCAATATCGAGAGCTTATTGACCAGAACTCGTGACAGTGAAATTAGCGAAGTTATCCTAGCTATAAGTCCTACTATCGAAGGGGACACAACTATATATTATATCTCAAAAAAGCTCACCGCACTAGGTATTAAGGTTTCACTACTGGCAAGAGGAATTTCTTTTGGCGGAGAGTTAGAGTATGCAGATGAGTTAACTTTAGGGCGTTCTATTATCACACGTACCGAATATAAGGTCAATCAGCTCTAACTTTAGGCTGTCACAGTTCTTGCATGGCTACAGTCACTGTCATAATCGTTACCTATAACTCTGCCTCTACTATTGGGCATTGTATCGACTCTATCCTGCGTTGTCAAATCCAGAAAGAGCAGGTTGAGGTGATTATAATTGATAATAATTCTACTGATCATACACTCCAGATATTACATCAATACTACACGGAATGTAGAGTCATCCAGAACAACAAAAATTACGGTTTTGGTCAAGCCTGTAACCAAGGTGCTCGGGAGGCTCAGTCCGAGTATTTATTATTCTTGAATCCTGATATAGTCATTGACAATTCGGCTATACAGATACTATTATCACATGTTAATGGTGCCCATAAGGATCAAGTGCTCGGTGCAGCACTCTATGATGGGAGATATGGGTACCTCAAAGAATCAGCGCGTAAGCTTCCGACTTTTACTTCTGCTATTGCTAGGATTACGGGTATTGATCGATTCATACCAAACTGGTCTTACTATGATCTTGACCGTCCGCTTGATAATCATCAAGTTGACGCGCTTACGGGTGCCTTTCTTTTTATTCCGAGCAATGTCTTTAGAGATATAGAAGGGTTTGATGAGGATTTCTTCCTGTATGGTGAGGATCTTGATCTCTTCAAACGTCTTAAGAACAGAGAGATTCCAGTAATCCAATTGCAGCAGGTACAAGCCGTACACTTTAAGGGCGAAAGCGGATTTCATTCTTGGAACCGCAATTATCACTTTTATCATGCCCTTACCATCTATGGTCAAAAACACTTGGGACTTAACAGGCTCATGGGTGGTATATTATCAATGATCAGCTTCTTGCTTGCCTGCATAAAGACTCTGACTCAGAGATTTGTGAGGAGATTATTATATCTCATCATGTTTGTAGCTATATATTTTGGCATTAGTGCACTGTGGAGTTGCTTTTACCACGAGAGCCTGTCCTACTTCAACTGGCCGATTGTTGGGACGGTTTCACTGGGATTAGCATTGACATTCGTTATTGTGTTAAGTCTATTTGGGTATTTTATGTCGGAGCGGGGCAATAGGTCGGCAATACTGTCCTCTACTATCGCATTTACATCAGTAATGATATTGTATTCTTTCTTACCCGAAAGTCTCAGATTTTCGAGGTTGTCGGTGTTGATAGGCTCAATTTTATGCGGTGTGGTATCAGCGGGATTCTTTAGATCACGTTGGCAGAAGAACCACCGATTTAAGATAGGAAACTCAACAGAATTTAGAACACAGATAAAAGATGTGTTTCCAGCCGCTTCATTCACAACAGAGGATGACTACAATTCTTTAGCGATTAAGACTGGTCCATTTCATATCGAGTATTTAGAACAATATGTCAATGGCGATAGTCAAGTATATTACTATAATGAAAGGACAAAATCTCTATTCAATAGCGATCTAAGCTATAGAGGAGGACAGTCTTATGAATACTATTCTAAATTTAATATGAGTTCACGTTGGGCCAAGCGTCAACGAGGTCTACTATCGAAAATAGTTGCGATCGTGCTAATAATACTGATGTTACCTCTGCTGATTATATCTCAGAATCGTAGCAGAATCATTAATAACCTCAGAGAACTTTTCACAGGAGAGCTTTCAGTGATTGGAGACTATCTACCCAAGGAGGAGGTCACCGATAGACCTTATATAGGTATGGGCTTATTGCGGATAGATCAATGCGATCCATCACGCAATCCTCATGCCTTAAGCTATGATTACACCCTACATTATTCTATACTCGATGATATATATTATGGTTCGGCTAACTTTGTAACATTACTCAAGAGGATACAGGATGATATCACAGATTAAGGCGCTCGCTAAAATTCATAGGGCTCGAATGGTTCAGATCAGAAGGCATCTCCATAAGCATCCAGAATTGTCATTTGAGGAGTACAAGACAGCCGAGTATGTCAAGGTTGTACTAGATGACCTGGGCATAGTATATAAGGAGGGTTTAGGTTCCGGCACCGGCATTACTGGAGTGATAGGTCAAGGAGACCGTACGATTGCCCTGCGAGCTGATATGGATGCCCTGCCAATCCAGGAGGAATCTGATGTAGCGTATCGGTCAGTGCATGATGGAGTAATGCATGCTTGCGGACATGATGTCCATACGGCATCCTTACTTGGATCACTTATGATTCTCAAAAGCTTAGAGAAAGATCTTGGACATAAAGTGAAGTTTATATTCCAACCTGGAGAAGAGCAATTGCCGGGCGGAGCCTCCATGATGATTGCTGATGGTGCATTGCAAAACCCCCAAGTCGCTCAGATATATGGTCAGCATGTACATCCGAGTTTGCCAGTCGGTAAGATAGGTTACCATCCTGGTTTTTTCATGGCGTCATGTGATGAGCTATTCATCACTGTAATAGGACAGGGAGGACATGGAGCGATGCCGCATGAGACGATTGATCCCATAATGATCTGTGCAGAGTTGATTCAGTCACTGCAGACGATCATCAGTAGAAATGCTAATCCTAATACTCCGTCGGTACTGTCTATCGGCAAGATCAATAGTGATGGTGGTGCCACTAATGTGATACCTTCTAAGGTGATGATGGAAGGTACTTTTAGGACCTTTGACGAGGACTGGCGCAAGCAGGCTCATCAGCTCATTGAGCAGCGGATTCATCATGTTGTGAAGTCTTATGGAGCTCAAGTAGAGCTTGAGATTAAGAAGGGATATCCCAGTCTCTACAATGATCCATCAATGACATATACAGCTCGTGATCTCATGATAGAATATATGGGGGCAGAGCATGTGATAGAACTCCCACAACGGATGACTGCTGAAGACTTCTCTTATTACTCTCAAGTGGTGCCAGCTTGCTTTTATCGGTTGGGAACAGCGTCTCCCGATGGCACTAAAAACTCCCCGGTTCATACACCCACATTTGACATAGACGAAGATGCTTTAGAAATTAGTAGCGGCCTTATGGCTTGGCTGGCGTTACACTAATTGTCGGCTACTGTGATTTTCTTACAGATCAATAATCATATTACAAATTTCTTTAATATATTAGCTGCTGAATTTATTTGACTTAGGGAAAAAATAAGAAAGCATGCCTAAAATACTGATTGTCGATGATGATAAGGGGATCCGTACAACATTACGGGACATCCTAGAAATGGAAAAATATGAAGTGCAAGAGGCTGTGGATGGTCTAGATTGTCTTGTCAAGATTAAGCAAGCCAAGTATGATGTCGTAATCCTTGATGTCAAGATGCCTAAGATGGATGGCATGGAAGTCGTCGAGAAGATTCAAACTCTACAACCTGATCTTCCAGTCGTGATGATATCAGGGCATGGCAATATCGATACTGCTGTTGAATCTGTTAAGAAGGGTGCATTTGATTTTATATCTAAGCCGCCTGATCTCAATAGACTCCTGATCACAATCAGAAATGCTCAGGACAAATCCAGCCTGATCACAGAAAAAAAAGTACTCCAAAGAAAGATTTCAAAGACTAAGACTATAGATATAGTCGGTAAGTCCGACGCTATAGCTCAAATACATAAGACCATAGATCTAGTTGCACCTACGGATGCAAGAGTGTTAATACATGGTGAGAACGGTACCGGTAAGGAACTGGTAGCCAGATGGATACATGAGAAGAGTGGAAGAAATGAAAAACCCCTTATCGAAGTAAACTGTGCAGCAATACCATCTGAGCTCATCGAAAGTGAGTTGTTTGGTCATGAGAAAGGGTCATTTACCTCAGCTCATAAGAGTAGGGCAGGTAAGTTTGAACTAGCGCATGATGGAACACTATTCTTAGACGAAATCGGTGACATGAGCTTGTCTGCACAAGCCAAAGTGTTGAGAGCATTACAAGAGAATAAAATAACTCGTGTTGGTGGTGATAAAGAGATCTCGGTAAATGTGCGTGTCATAGCGGCGACTAATAAGGATCTAAAATCTGAGATTACTCGGGGGCACTTCAGAGAGGATCTCTATCATAGACTCGCTGTGATCATAGTATCAGTACCAA
>CAZJTO010000217.1:0-4759 GCA_964548935.1 uncultured Saprospiraceae bacterium | reverse complement strand
AAAGGAATATCATCATTACACAGTTGATCCTACAGATATTTAGAGGAATTTAAGATTTGGCTTTGACATGGGGTTGCCATAGTTAAACCGAGTAGCGGTGATGTTTACTGAATTATCTTTCGGTTCTTAGCTCATGGGATAAGCTTAACCCTCTCATTATATGAATCATCTAGCATCTCTACTCCCCATAGATCTGCCTCATTCCCTCAATGTCCCCGTCATTAATTCCGCTAACAAATATCCATTATTATTGATCCCATGATATTTTCACGAGAAGAATGACCTAGGCCGCGAACATGACCGAATTCATGTAAGACATATCGAGAATATTGGATTTATTAGATGGTATGCGAGTGGTTCACTATCTTTTGGGTTCAATACCGAAAGATCTATCGATGAAGCACATAATGGACAACTCGCAATTCTTAGAGGGCTTAACTGAGATTGCCCAATCTACAGGTGAAGATTTTGAAATTGTCCAATCCAAGGCAGATCAATATCTAAAGGAGTTACGCACTGAGCAGAATCCATATGCCAGCTTGATCAGCTCCAGAATTATGGAGCGATTGATGGCGCTTGCCTATGAAGAAACCATCGATGTGAACCCCGAAGAGATTAAGAAGCTCTCTAAAATCATGCGCCACAATTCTGTGGCTTTCGTAATGACGCATAAGACATATATCGACATGTTTGTCCTCGGAATTGCCTTACTACGGCACGGTCTGCCATGGCCAATGATATTTGCAGGAGCAAACCTTAGTTTTCCAGGATTAGCACAGTTAGGACGCAAGATAGGTCTGATATTTATCCGTAGATCATTCAAGGACAATCTGATCTATAAGCTTACGCTGAGGCACTATATCGCATCTCTCGTAGATGATCGCCAACACTTTATGTGGGCGATAGAAGGTACACGATCGAGAACGGGTAAGTTGGTATGGCCCAAGATGGGCATCTTGAAGTATATCGCTGAAGCCGAACAGGAGTGTGCTGAGAAGGTCAAGTATATACCCGTATCTGTGGTCTATGACCTCATACCTGATGTGCAAGACATGACCGCCGAAGGGCGAGGCAAAGAAAAGAAGTCAGAGAATCTCGCTTGGATGATGAATTACATCCGCAAGCTCAACCGGAATTATGGTAAAATATCCTTGCGGTTTGGTGAGCCCGTTGAAAAGAATAAAGAAGCTGTTGCGACGATACCAAATCTGGAGTCTGCTGCCAATGATCAGAAATATACACTGCCCAGATTCGCATTTGAGCTAGTGCACGCCATTAACAGGATCACCCCTGTAACAACAGCATCATTGATCTCTACGACACTGCTGTCCAAGTTTGCCTTGACTAAAAATCAAATTTGCAATGATGTCGTATCGCTCATGCAATTGATCGAAGATAGAAAGGGTGACGCCATGGTCGATCGGGGCACCGCAATCGGCGAGAGTGTTCAAAGTGCCATTAATCTACTCAAGCGCGCCCATATCATTAAACAGGTCGGCGATGGCGTTAAAGCCAAGTATACCATTGTTACATCGAGTTATCTGCCAGCAACATATTACTCAAATATGTCTGTCCACCATCTCTACCATCGGGCATTCATTGAGTTAGCGCTGATCAAGAATGTTGACAAAAAACCTGCCGAGCGAACGATTGCGTTTTGGCAAGAAATCATGTCTTTGCGGAACATATTCAAATTTGAATTTTTCTATTCCAATAAGGCGCACTTCAGTGATGAGATAGAAGATGGGCTGAGCTTCATGCATGGGGATTGGCAGGAGCTACTGGTGGGAGAGTCCAAGTCTATTGAAGACCTCCTGAAGCGACAGAGTATTTTTGTCTCTCACGTCGCTCTATTCACCTATGTAGAGGCCTATAGGGTAGTCCTGCATACCATCTATCAATGGGACGATAGTGAGGTGTATAACAAACGTCATTTCATTGAGCAATGCTTGTTTACTGGTGAGGAGATGCATTGGCAGGGACGTATCCATCGAGTAGAATCAGTCTCTAAGCCATTTTTGATTAATGCGATCCGTCTGTGTGAGAACCTGAAACTCATCCCGATTCCAAAGAAAGGCTCACGAGAGAAAGTGCATGAGATGATGTTACAGATGGAAGACATTGCCAGTCGCATCAGTACCCTGCAAGGATTTATCCTCAACCGCAGTGAGAACGAGAGGCTTGCACTACCGGTCGGGCGAAGTATTGTGCCAGGCTCTAAAACCGCTTATCTCACAGCGCCAGTCATAGATGCCGAGTCGGGACCTCATATTGGAGCATTCTTTGATTTGGATCGAACCTTGATCAAGGGCTTCAGTGCCAAGCAGTTTTTCCAGAGTCGTTTGCTCAGTGGACAGATGAGCCCCGGAGAAATCATGGCCCAATTTAATGGAGTCTTGGTGTATGCCATGGGCAACAAGAACTTCGCAGGCTTGGCGGCGATTGGTGCCAAGGGCGTAAAAGGCGTCAAGGAAAAAGTCTTCATAAATGTAGGCGAAGAGGTTTACGAAAAACACTTAGCTCAGGCCATATATCCAGAGTCGCGAGCACTTGTTGCGGCACATCTTGCTAAGGGGCACACAGTAGCGATCATATCTGCAGCGACACCTTATCAAGTCAATCCGATCGCCCGAGATCTCAGCGTCGAGCACATCATGTGTACAAGGATGGAGGTCAAAGAAGGAAAGTTTACCGGAGAAATTGTAGAGCCAGCCTGTTGGGGGGATGGAAAGGCAAAAGCGGCTCTATCTCTGGCAGAGGAAAAGAGCTTAGACTTAAGCAAGAGCTATTTCTATACGGATAGTGTCTCAGACCTGCCGCTGCTTGAGTTAGTAGGAAAACCACAACCGACTAATCCTGATCAGGAATTATCGGCGATATCGTTTAAGAATGATTGGCCGATCTATCGCTTTGATGACGCCGGGCGACCTGGCGTCGAAAATGTCGTGCGAACCCTGCTTGCCGCAGGTACACTGATCCCAGCCGCAGTTGCAGGAATGGCCTCAGGCTTCTTATCAGGATCGAGGAGAGACGGGGTCAATAGTATGACCGCCATGATTGGAGATTTGGGTACTACCGTAGCGGGTATGAAGCTGGCCGTCAAAGGAAAAGAGAACTTGTGGCGTCAACGCCCTGCAGTATTTCTGTTTAATCATCAGAGCAATGCTGACCTGTTGATCATGGCGAAGCTGGTCCGAAAAAACACCGTCGCCATCGCCAAGAAGGAATTGAAGTATACGCCTGTTGGTCCACTCTTTCAAGCGGCAGGAGTGGTGTTCATCGATCGCAAGAATCGTGATAAAGCAATCGAAGCCTTGAAGCCTGTCATTGATGTGCTTAATAACGGCACATCTGTTGCGATAGCGCCCGAAGGTACCCGCAGTTATGATTATCAGTTAGGGCCCTTTAAGAAAGGAGCGTTTCATCTCGCTATGAAAGCCAAGGTGCCGATCATACCGATATGCATCATGAATGCCCATGATGTGATGCCTCGAGGAGCTAAGTTTATCAATCCAACGGTAGTCACTGTCAAGGTACTGGACCCCATCTCAGTCAAAGGATGGACGAAGAAGAACATGGATGCCAAGATTGAGGAAGTCAGAAACCTATACTTACGAGAACTCGGTCAGTTCGAATTGTCTAATCCTCAAAAAGCACTCACATGAATATCGCAGTATTAGGTGGTGGATCTTGGGGTACGACGGTGGCATCGCTGACCGCTCGGAATGCGCCTACCTTGCTATGGGCGCGCAATAGCGATACCGTCGATGAAATCAACACGCATCATACCAACTCAAGATACCTCAAAGAAGCCAAGCTGTATAGTGACCTTCAAGCTCGATATACCATCGAGGAAACCGTCAAAAATGCGGATGTCGTCGTCATGGGTATCCCCTCTCATAGCTTCCGATCCGTGATGGAGGAAGCCGGGCAGTACATCAGACCTTGGGTTCCTATAGTGAGCCTAACCAAGGGCCTCGAGCATGGCACCAAAATGAGGATGACCGAGGTGATAGAATCCGTTATGCCAGGCCATCCCGTAGGCGTACTTACTGGGCCTAATCTCGCACGGGAGATTATAGCAGGACAAGCTGCAGCCAGTGTGATCGCCATGGTGGATAAACGTATAGGTTTGGAATTGCAAAAGATCTTCAGCTTGGGACTCTTCAGAGTTTATACTAACAATGATGTGGTCGGCTGTGAACTCGGCGGAGCACTGAAGAATGTCATCGCCATTGCTGCAGGTATGGGGGATGGTGCTGGCGCTGGTGATAATACGCGTGCTGCGGTGATCACCCGAGGACTCGCAGAGCTTACCCGATTAGGCGTGGCTATGGGCGGCAAACGCAAGACCTTCTCAGGATTAGCGGGTATGGGTGATCTCGTCGCCACTTGCAACAGTCCGCAGAGTCGTAACCGCACAGTGGGGTATGCCTTGGGTCAAGGCAGGCAGCTCGATGAGATCATCAATAGCATGAACATGGTCGCCGAAGGCGTGAAGAGCTGCAAAGTCGTCATGGAGCTGGCACAAGAATATGGTATCGAGATGCCTATATCGCATGAGGTCTACAGAGTCTGCCATGAGGGTTCTAATGTCAGGCAGGCATTCAGAGGATTACTGCGGACGGCAAGTGGATCGGAGTATGATCCAGGGTAGAGGTTCATTCTAATACCTTAACATACGAGGTTTGAATATTTCTCTTATCGTCGGAGTGACAAGATTGTTTGAGTCTCTATTCATACAACCGAACACTTGGCG
>CAZJTO010000216.1:0-4788 GCA_964548935.1 uncultured Saprospiraceae bacterium | reverse complement strand
ATTGGGGCCAAACCAGCTGCTGTAGTAATAGAAGTAAGAAATATAGCTCTAAACCGCGATCGACCAGCTTCCACTAATGCTTTGTGAAAGTTAAGTCCTTCCTTCAAGTAAGTATTGAACTTTCCAACTAATACTAATCCATCATTGACAAGGATGCCGATTAGCGCTATGATCCCTAAGGTTGACAAGATACTTATGGGTGATCCATGTAGCCAGTGACCCCATGCTACACCTACTAAGCTGAAAGGGATGAGGGCAAACAACAACATCGGCTGAGAGTACGACCTAAAGACGAATGCAATGATCATATACATCACCATAAACACGGCTGGCAAGAGACCAGTGATACTTCCTATAACTTTGCCTGCTTCTCGATTCTGTCCTTCATATAGTGGCTGGACACTTGGGTACTGCGCCAGCACTCTTGGCACGATTTCCGCACGGACATTGGCGAGAATATCTGTGGCACTTTGACTCTGATCTTTGAGGTCTGCGCTCACGGTGATTTGTCTGATTCCATCGAGGTGGTTGATGTCTACTTCACCACGCTCTACGCTATAGTTGGCGATTTCAGAAAGAGGTACCCGTGATCGATCATTTGTAACGATCCACATATCATCAAGGTTCTTGACGGATTCGCGTTCTTCTCGATCATAGCGTACCCATACCCGGATTTCATCGCGCCCTCGCTGCATCCGCTGTACCGACTGTCCAAAAAATGCACTTCGCACTTGTGACATAACGGTATTGAGCGTAAGATCCATGAGGTATGCATTCTCTTTGAGGTCTATTTTGATCTCTTTGATCCCTTGAGGATCATTGTCATTGATGTCTTTGAGCGTGCCGAGCTCTCGGAGTTCACGCTTCAGTTCTTCTTTTGCTCCTTTGAGTTCTGCAATGTTCCTACCGGTTAGGGCCACAGAGACTGGTAGCCCACCGAAGTTGCCTCCGGAGCCATAGGTAAGCGATTCGACTCCGTTGAGCTCACCAACTTCTTCTTCGACCTTCTGTGCAATATACCCCGAGGAGAAATCTCGATTCTCTCCCGTCAGTAGGTTTAGCGTCAGCGTCGCATTAGAACTCCCAGGACCTATTCTTTTTACAGAAGACTCAATAATCTGTGTATTGCCAGTTTGCTCTTCAGTGAGTTTCTCATTAGCTCTCCATGCTCCCGCTTCGATGGAGGTGATCAGGCTGTCCGTGATTGATTCATTTGTGCCTTCGGGCATCGACATCGAGATAGAGATTCGATCACTCGTGATATTTGGAAAAAAAGTAGTCCGTATAATTCCACCTTGAACGCATCCGACAGTGATCATCAATAACCCGATCGGAATGGATACCCCAAACAATGGATTGTTCAACCCAAAGCGCAACATTGGAATGTAAAAGGTCTCACGTAACCATACCATAAACCGATCAGCGTATTTATTGAGGATAAATGGCTTTTTGCCCTCCTTCATGGCACGAGACTCAGAGATGTGTGCAGGCAGTATGATGAGCGCTTCTATCAATGAAAAGAGTAGGGTGACAATCACCACAACCGCTACTTCGTAATAGAAATCACCGATGCCCCCCTGTACAAACAGAAATGTACTAAAGGCTACCACTGTGGTCAATATTGCGGATACTATAGCTGGAAGTACCTCCATTGTGCCATCTATCGATGCTCTTACCGGAGTTTTACCTCGCTCGTAATGGGCGTAGATGTTTTCCCCGATTACGATGGCATCATCTACTAAGATTCCGATTACGATCAACATGCCAAATAGCGACATCACATTGATCGTGAGGATATCGGGCACGATGATAAACATTCCAAAAAACGATATAGGTATACCCACTGCTACCCAAAATGCCAAGCTCGGTTTGAGAAATATGGATAGCAGTATGAGAACCATGATGATTCCATAGCCTCCGTTTTCGAGGAGGATACGAGTACGATCCACCAGTGATATAGATCGATCTAATAGAATATCCAGCTTAACGCTGCTGTTCTCTTCATTAAAACCGATTATATACTCTTTCACCTTGTCGACCATGCCGAGGAAGTCCTCGGAATTAGTGGTGAATACACTGATTTCTACGGCCGGCTCGCCGTTGACATAGATACGATCTGGGTTTTCGGACCACTTGTCATTAACTTCGGCCACATCTCGCAATCTAATAGTCCTGCCAGATGGGTCAGACTTAACCACGATATAATCCATCTCATCACCGTAGTAGCTTCGGTTATTGGCACGGATGAGATACTCTTCTGTATCTGTCTTTATGGAGCCGCCTGTAGTCAGAATATTGGCTTGCCCCACGGCCGCCGCTACTTCGTTGAATGTAAGATCAAAGGCTCGTAAATCCTTTTCTCTCACAGCAATTTCTATTTCTTCATCGGGGTACCCAGCTATCTGTATCTGAGATGCGCCCATTTCTCGTAGATCGTCCTCTATCCGACGAGAGATCGACTTGAGGGTCTTTAGGTTTATACTTGGGCCACTAAGTCCCATGGATACGGTGAGGTTGAGGCGCTCCTGTTTGGCGACGACGAGAGGTTCGAGGTCTACAGGAAACGAGGGCACACGATCCACCGCATTTTTGATCTCAGCGAGGACAACATTGATGTCCTGGTCTTCTTCTATTTCTACTGAGACCGTGCCTGTATTTTCAGACGATACAGAGGTGAATCTTTCGATGCCTTGCAGGCCCCGGAGATTATCTTCGATTTTCAAAATGACCCCTTCTTCTACCTCCTGTGGAGAGGCTCCAGGATATACGGCTGTAATCGTGATCGTATCAGGGGGGATCAGCGGAAAGAACGAAGAGTTCATCCTCTTCAGGCCTTGCCATCCACCTAATATGATAGCAACCATCAATACATTGACAGCTACAGGATATTTTATAAAATACTCAATGATCTTCTTCATCTCCAGGGTTATTTAGAGATATTTTTAACCACCATGCCCTTGTGCGCACCTGGTGTGTTATTGGCTAATATCTTGGTGCCATCTTGCAGTCCTTTGATCAATACTGTCTCATCTTTATAATACACCGGTTCTACCTGTGCGATGTCCAGTAGGGTATCTCGAACTATGAAAACTTGATCATCACCTACTAATAGCTTTCGACTGAGTTCATAGACATTTTGTTCTTCCTTACCCGTTAGGTCTGCTTCGAGGTACATACCTTCTCGCAATCCTTCTCCGCGCACGTCTACAAAAACAGGAATAGTCTGAGAGTTAGGATCTACAGTTGTGTTGATTCGGGATACTTTTCCTGTCCAGGTCTTCGTGCGATTAGAATTGTGAAGCTTTACGGTCTTACCTAACTTTAAGAAGTCGTCATAGCTCGTATTGATGGCTACTTCCACTTCATATTGATAAGGACTAATGAATGTGCCCAGTTGTTGACCAACTCGTATGGCGGTGCCAGGTTCGATCATCGATTCGATGAGTATTCCATTGAATGGGGCCCTGACCACATACTTGCTATACTGTTGTTCGAGGTTCTTGATGTTGTAATAGACTGTGGTGACATTCCGATTAGCAATGAATAGCTTTTCCCTATTATCAACAGGTTTAGGTAGTGGCTTTAGATTGCTTTCTATGTCATATGCAGCTATATAGTCTTCCCACTGGCCGATGGACTGAGGATAGTCAAACTTTAAGTCTGGAAGCATCTGCACTAGCTGATTATATAGACTGCTGCGCTGCGATTTTAGATTGAGCTCTTGTTGTACGCTTTCTATGTTGACTAATACTTCATCAGCTCCATAGTAGGTCCCTGCCTTGAAGGGATGCGCGCTACTCTCAAATATGCCAGTTACCTCTGCGAATAGCTCGATTCTCTTTTTAGCTCGAATGGTGCCACTTGTCTGGATATTAATGGGTATTGATTCATTTACAACAGTCTCGGTATAAATCTGCGTAACCTTCTGAGGCTTAGGAACTCGAGGTCGATTGCTTTTTTCGCTGACATCTTCGTACACCAAATATGCCCCAGCGATAATAGCAATGGAGAGTATGGCGATAATAGTCTTTCTGATCATTTCGGCTTGTGTGTTACTAAGGCGACTTCATGTGTTTTCGATCGTACTCAAAAGGAGCTTCCATGAGGTCATTTTATTACTGTATGAATAACTCCTTACAGACAGATAAGTTGTACTTTATTTACTGCTTCATTGGACAACGAAGTATATGTCTACACTGTTCATCATTTCTGAGAGATACTATGAGCATATTTCACTATGATTGTGACGTATTCTGTAGTCGCCTTTCATCAAGCACCAGATAGACGATATGGCAAAATCATTTTTCTTTATTAGACACGGTCAAACAGACTATAATAAAAATCATATAGTCCAAGGCAGTGGAGTTGATAGCATCCTCAATGAACTGGGTCGGATGCAGGCACGACAGTTCTATGACCACTATAAAGATGAGGGCTTTGAGCTTGTGATCAGTTCTCAGTTGAAGAGATCTATTGAGACCATTCAGTCTTTTGTTGAGGAGTTAGGTGTCCCTCATGAAGTGCATGCAGATATCAATGAGATCTCTTGGGGAGTTCATGAAGGGAAGATTGGCACCCTGAAGATGAAGCAGACCTACGATGATATGACTGCGCAGTGGCAGAGTGGTAATTTTGATGCGCACTTAGAAGGCGCAGAATCCGCTCGACAATTATCTGTGCGATGCACCCGATTTATCGAGTATATAAAGACGCTCAAGCAAGAGAAAGTCTTGATATGCTCGCATGGTCGAACTCTACGATGTCTAATGTGCCTGATGAAAGGAGAGC
>CAZJTO010000215.1:0-4805 GCA_964548935.1 uncultured Saprospiraceae bacterium | reverse complement strand
ACAACAAAAATTTCTTTGGCCTCAATTCTGGCTACAAAGGAGTTACAGGTAACGATCTCTATTCCACTATGTCGATCAAATACCAAGATCTTGGCTTTATCGAAGGCAGGGTGCCTAACTGGCGCCAAATCGCATCTCCTGGGTTCGTAGCAG
The DNA here is from genome assembly GCA_964548935.1 of uncultured Saprospiraceae bacterium. Lineage (GTDB taxonomy): Bacteria > Bacteroidota > Bacteroidia > Chitinophagales > Saprospiraceae > GYS-P2D. The sequence continues at coordinate 4,652 of CAZJTO010000215.1, read as the reverse complement.
CCTCGACACTAACTGGAGTAACGCATGCCGCAGAAGGCGCTAAGACGTTTACGCAAGCGACTACGGCCGATGCTAAGAAGGAAGCTATTGCTAGTAAAAAAGTGAGCATTACCTTTAGAACAGGTGAGTTCCAACTAGACGAGAATGCTAAGTATATCATTGACAAAGAGTTCGTAGCCATTGCCAAAGCATTTGCGAATAACCGTATACGTATCGAAGGGAATACGGACAATACAGGTAATCATAACTTAAATGTGACACTGTCAAAAAAACGTGCACAGTCCGTGGTAGACTACCTAATTGGCACTTATCAGATGCCTCGTAATCGGTTCATCGTGGTGGGTAATGGACCAGATAAACCGATAGCAAATAACAACTCAGAATCAGGTAGAGCACAGAATCGTAGAACAGATTTTGAGCTAGTAGCTACAGAATAATTAAATAGTGGCCCAACCAATGAATTCACTATTTAAGCTTCGTGGAGAACTGACTCGCTCTCAAAGTCTATTATATGGCTTTTTGGGCTTTGTATTACTGATTATGTTCTGGTGGATTTTGGCAGAAGTATTTTCTGAGAAGGTTCCAGTCCTCGAAGGATATAACCAATCACTCCCTAGTAGTTTAGGAGATGACGCCGACCTTGTCACATTGGATTCAATAGCACGTGCTGATTCCATACTATTCGCTAATGCCACTGAGTTCAAGAAGGTCTACAAGATCCTTCCGACTCCATTAGCGGTTGTGCAGTCATATCCGACCTTGATCACTAAGGATGAGTTGTTTCCCAATGCAGTAAAATCCATTTGGATCAATCTCCAGGGATATTTTTGGGCCATATTGATTTCGATCCCGATAGGTTTTGTCGTTGGGCTCATCCCACTATTCAGAGGACTATTTAATAGACAGGTGGACGCCATGAGGTTTCTGCCCTTAACCGCACTAACAGGTTTATTTATATTGTGGTTTGGCATCGATGATCCCATGAAGGTTGCCTTTCTGGCATTTGGTATCATCGTATATCTATTGCCAGTGGTTGTGCAACGGATCTGGGAGGTCAATGATGTCTATCTTAAGACTGTATTCACCCTTGGTGCTACGGACTGGCAGACGGTTAAAACTGTCTACATCCCGTCGGTGATGAGTGTGATATTCGACGATATCCGTGTACTCACTGCCATATCATGGACCTACATTATTATTGCCGAATTGCTCAATCGGGCAGGTGGCATAGGATCCTTGATTTATATAAAGGCTCGTCAAGGTCAGATCGAAAAGGTATTTGCGATACTCTTAGTGATTATTATAATAGGAATCATCCAAGATTGGATTTTTGTCTTTTTGGGTAAGAGGCTGTTCCCGCATAAGCACTTTAAGTCAATGATCAGTGGCATTAGAGAAGCAAAGTTTGGAATATACTTCCTACTAGGCGGTATGCTCTTCGCGGTCATATTAACGGGTCTTCTGGGCATGTCTAACTTCTTAACAATAGCTATTGCAGTTATTGTACTCTCTTCATTATTATTCACAGGATATGGAGAGACCATCATCCGAAAAAACACTGTAGGTCATGAGTAATGTGATACAAGATACAGACCTCCAGAATATCATTGAACTGAGAGGCATTGGACAATCTTACGATGGCGGACAGAACTGGATCATCAAGAACTTAGACTTCGTTATTGAGGACAAACCAGATCAAGGTCAGTTTGCAGTCATTCTCGGGATGTCGGGATCTGGTAAGTCAACAGTACTGCGATATATAGCAGGTCTGCAAGAACCTACAGAGGGATCTATTCTGATCAATGGTGGAGAGCTACATACCCAAGATCGAGTAAGTATGGTCTTTCAAAAGTATTCTTCGCTACCGTGGATGACGGTATTGGACAATGTAGGGTTAGCCTTGAGATTTAAAGGGCTCTCCAAAGCTGAACGTGATGAAAAGGCCATGGAGATGCTCAGGCTTGTAGGCTTAGCAGGGCATGAATACAAATTTGCTCAATACCCCACACTATCGGGTGGACAATTACAACGGATAGCTATAGCCCGAAGCCTTCTTGCTAATCCAAGCGTGCTTGTCATGGATGAGCCTTTTGGTGCTCTCGATATCAAGACAAGACTACAGATGCAAGACCTACTGATCAAGTTGTGGCATCAATTTCAATCGACCATACTGTTCGTTACTCATGATATTGCGGAGGCAGTATATCTAGCAGATGATATTTATATATTAAAGTCACAGCCATCACAATTCGTAAAGCACATTCATGTGGACCTCCCATTCGACCGGAATCGTTCTACTAAGCGCTCACCAGAATATACTGGTATGGTACACCATGTTGAAGACATGATGATGGAGGTAGCCGAACTTGGCTAAGGGAACTGTTTATTTCGTTTCGGTCGATTAAGTCTATTCTTTGTCCTCAGTAGTCCTGTGAACAACATCACATAAGAGACCATGAGTGCCAGTGCGGCTACCACATATTGTGTTTTGCTATATTTCCTTTTGATCTGATCAGTATGATATAGTATCGCAGCGGTGGCATAGATGACAATAAATCCACTAATCAACCACCCCATATTAAAATGGCCAAAGCTATAACCTGAGAATCTCATCACAATCCGAGCGACGAAGAAACTAAACAGGACAATACCTCCTACTTTCATAAAACCTCTCAAAAAACTGAAGTTATGCTTAGCTGTAAGGGCATAAATGGTCAAGCCAGCGAATAATCCTGTAGATATGATTGCGGTTGAAAATATTGCCGATGGATTGGTCATATCAACTCGACAGATCAGAGGAAACAAGATGATCGATTTGATCAAAATGAATAGTCCATATATCGCATATTGACTACTCAGCTTGGTGATTTTACGAGACGTACGTCGAGCATACCTCATGGCAAAAACGAAGACAAGGAAAACAGGAAACCACTCACTCTGCCAGCGATTTAGGCCTATGGTATCCACATACCAAGCTTTAATCGGGGATTGCATGAAGATATACTCGATAGCTATCAATGCAGCCACTCCAATTGCTAAATTGATATATACCTTCTTAAGGAACGAGACTTGCTCAATCTCATCTTCCCGAATTACTTTTCTTCTCCTTCCCTTCTTGTTCTTGATGGTGTTTGACTTTGCAGTTCTTACCAGGTCATATCATCCTCATTGTCTACGGGCTTCTCTGTAGGGGTCTCCGTAGCCTCTGATGGTGTTTCTTCTGTGGTCTCTGATGGTAGAGTTTCTTCTGTATTCCCAGATGTTGCAGCTTCTGTTGATGACTCTTCGGCAGCTTCCAGGGCTTTTTGCTTTTCCCATTCTTCTTGTCTACGATCAAACTGCTCGTAGTCATATTCAGGCATAAGATCTGTCTTGACATGATTGACAGCGTCTTGTAGACCCTCTAAGAATCGGTTAAAATCTTCTTTGTACAGAAATATCTTATGTCTAGTAAACCCATTTCCGTTAAACTTTCGAGTGCTCTCAGTGAGGGTAATGTAATAGTCATCTCCTCGTGTCTGCTTCACATCGAAAAAATAAGTCCTCCTCTTTCCAGCTCTTACTTTATTGGAGTAGACGCTGTCCTGGCCTTGCCCATATTCATTCTCCACGACCAAAGTATTTTGTGTTCGTAATTGTTATAATAGTGTTGCCACTAAATTAAAAATAACAAACTTGGCGTACTTATAGGTACTCTGCAGCTTTTTCTTCATCCTGCTGCTTGGTTAAAATATCATAGTAATACCCTTTAGCAGCTATTAACTCGGCAGGAGTGCCTTGTTCTATGATCTTCCCTTCGTCCAGTACAATTACTTTATCAAAAGTTAGATGGCGATATATCCTATGGGTTATCATTATGGCAGTCTTATCGCTTAGAGCCCCACTGAGATAGGATAAAATAGTCTGTTCAGTGGTGGTATCAACAGCACTGAGGCAATCATCTAGTATGATAATATCTGGCTCTTTTATAAGTGCTCGAGCTAAGGAAATCCGTTGTTTTTGGCCACCAGAAAGTGTTACTCCTCGCTCGCCGACCATAGTTTCAAATTGATCTGGAAGTCGATCTATATCGTCATATATAGCGGCATTTTTTGTGATCTCCTTGATATGATCTGACGTAGCATCGGGCTCACCAAAAGCTATATTCTTCTCAATGGTATCACTGAACAAGAATGCATCTTGTGGCACATAACCGATCTTCTGTCTGAGCTGATGAAGATTTAATGATGTTATGTCCTGACCATCCAGCAGGATCTGTCCAGACTCCACATCATACATTCTGAGTAGTAGGCCAGCGATAGTCGACTTGCCGGAAGCGGTCCTACCGATGATCCCAAGTTTTTCCCCTTTGCGGAGCTCAAAGCTGACCTGATCCAATGCGGTTGTGCCTGAGTCGACATAAGTGAAGGTTACCTCGTCAAATTTTACATGTCCATTCAATTCTAAATCCTTGTCAGTGGCGTTAGTGATTGTCGGCCGAGTATTCATAAACTCGTTGATCCGTCCTTGTGAGGCATCTGCTTGCTGTACGATAGACACGATCCATCCGACAGCTGTAAACGGCCAGGTTAACATGTTGACATATATAATAAACTCAGCGATGTTACCATAAGTGATATTGCCTTTAGCCACTTCATGACCACCGATGATAA
>CAZJTO010000214.1:0-4808 GCA_964548935.1 uncultured Saprospiraceae bacterium | reverse complement strand
GAAGTACTGTCGTACTTCACCCTTTGGGTTCAGTCAGTTATAATCATGCCATACAAAATATCGAATACGATTCCGAAGCCACACATCTAATTGCTTTAGCTTACTATGGATATTAGCTATACGATAGTTATGTATCCATCCTTGCCAAGTTATCTGAAGACGGCACAGCCGGTCTTCTAATTTGTGCGGCGATGTTTTCTTGGTGATCCGCTTGAGCTTCCTTTTCAGCTTATCCCAGCTGCTTTGGGCAACTACCAGTTGATACTTACCTCTAACTCCTTTCTTATAAATCGGGACGAAACCATAGCCTAGTAACTTAAACGTAGTGGGGCGTCTGATTCCGCTCTTTGTACGATTAATCGGTAGCGATAACTTATTTCTTAGAAATACGTATATCGCATTCCCGATCTCTCGGGCTGATGACTTGCTCTTAGTATAAATGCTAAAGTCATCGGCATATCGAACGAATTTTAGACCCCGTCTTTCTAATTCAGTTCGTTTCTTTCGAAACTCATCCTTATTTTAATCTACGTACTCAGAACCAGAACTGCACATAGCGGCTTGTTAGGTTTCATCAAAAAATAAAGAATGGCTAGATTGAATAGTAAAACTCAATTCAAGAAAAAGTAAAATGGACAAGTAATTTGAAAACGAAATAATTGGTTCTAGCGGATATATCTTGTTTGATCAATGCTATGAATATAATGAGGATGCATGTTATTTAGCTGAAAGTAAAGAGTCAGAAATACAATTCATGATAGATTGTGGGTATTCATCAGGTGAATACGCAATGGCCAATTAGCTTTTGACAAATTCGAAATAATATGAGTTCTTGGCGTTGATCATTACGCGAGGTGTTTATATAGCATATATATTCTTCAATTCTTGTGATTTTCGCCTCGACACTTCGATGATTTCATTATTGTGTAACACTAGTCTGAGCTTACCACTAAACCAAGCATCTACATTTTTGATGTGATCTAAGTTAATGATCTGTTGCCTATTTACCCTGAAATATTTCTCGCTATCTAGGACCTCTTCTAAATAGTTTAGTGACCGTTGAAGCATAGCTCTTTGATCATTGAAGTGAAGCTTTGTATAATTGCCTACTGATTCTAATAGAGAGATATCTGATATTTTAACCAACCAACATTTTTCTCCATCACGAATAAATATCTGATTCTGATTTTCAAGCTTTCTATTTTTTATGCTTTTGTTAGGCTTGTACTTTAAGATGGCTTTCTCTAAGCGATCTTTCTTGATCGGTTTCAATAGATAGTCTATCGTATTGTATTCAAAAGACTTGATCGCATATTCATCGTAGGCAGTTGTAAATATTACCGGTGGTATTTCATCAAGACTTTCAAGGATTTCAAAACCATTTTTACCGGGCAAATGGATATCTAGGAATAAGATATCCAATTCTTGTTCCTTTATAGTGGCTATAGCCTGATCAGCGCTATCGGCTTCATATATTTGTTCAAAGTGCCCTATCTCTTGAATCAAATGAACAAGCTCCTTTCTTGCGAGTCGTGAATCCTCAACTATTAGACATGCACTCATGTGATAGGAATTAATATTTCTGCTTGAACAAAATTACTTTCTTCTCTTAGATCTAATTTTGCATTCCCATTATACAATATGTCTAATCTTTTTATGATGTTCTCAAGTCCGACTCCTAGTTTGTCTCCTAATCGGGATGATATATTTAGACTACCAGTATTCTTCACCTTAATGTTTACATGATTGCTTTCCTTTTCAATATTTATCAATATTGAACCACCTTCTTTGAACTGAGATATTCCATGTTTGACAGCATTTTCTACAAGCAATTGTAACATCATAGGCGGCACTTCTATCTCCTTCAATGTATCATCTATAGTGATGTTGTATTTTAATTTATCTTCATATTGAATAGATAACAATTCAAAATATTGATTGACCATTTCCAGCTCTTGCCGTATAGTTACCTTAGCTTTATCCGTTTGCAGTAGAGAGTATCGGAATAAATCTGAGAAATTCAAGAGCATATCTCTTGCTTTTTCTTTATCCTCAAGAATAAGTGAACGAATGTTGTTTATGGCATTGAAAATGAAATGAGGATTGATCTGGGATTTGAGTGAGCCTAGCTGAGCTTCTTTCATATCAGCAACCATTTTCCACTTATCAACTTCAGCTTGATACCATGAGTTGAAATAGTGGATTGAAAAATAAATAACGCACCACGCCAGCATAGCAATCCCTAGTATGAATCCATTAGAAAGAAATTCTATGATGCTGAGGTTATCTGAAAAAAGAAAATTGAATATCACCGTAATTGGGATCATAAAAGCACCTGTAAGAATTGCCGATGAAACCAGTGTCAATCCTAGGATTTTATAGAATGATAGATGTTGCCATTTCCTCTTATAAATTAAGAACCTGTAAACACTTGTAACAAATATTCCTATAGAAAAAGGGGCCAAGGAATTAAACAGTAAAAGCTTCATTGGGAAATCTGCGAACGATTGAATTAAGAAATTGGTTGAGGCTACGGCTCCCCAACCAAATATCTGTAGTATCCAGAAATACTTGTTTCCTGTAGGTATCATTTTTAGAATCTGTACTTTACAATATAATTATTATAGCGCTTGTATCCAATTGACAAGATAGTTCATAACCTCCTCATTAATCGTCTCTTCAATTTCTAAGTACTCAGAAGGAGCTCCCGTAGGTGCTACTTGAAAAAGATGATTCAAACTAGCAAATTCCTTAATTGTTACATTTTTATTGCCCGCCTTTTGTGCAGCTTTTTTAATTCCGTCAAGATTTTCTTTTGGAGTAACCTGAAGATCCAGTTCTCCATTTATCGCTAGGATAGGGCATTTGACTTTTTCTAGATAGTCTGCAGGATCAAATCCTATGAAATACCTAAACCATGCTGTATTCATTGTAGAGATTTGTTGATTGAAAAATTCTTCTTTATCTCCCATTTCATTTTTAGCCTCAAGAGATAAAGTTTCATATTCTTCAACAAGAATATTTCTTAATCCTGCAGAGACTTCTTTCTCTGATAATGATTTATTCTCAACTAAATAATTAAATACTCTTTTTATAACAACTGAATTAGCCTCTATCACATCAGGTGTTGCGCCTTCCGCCTCAGCGATTCTTGATGTCTGTATTATCAACAAATCTGTGATATCAATGCCTGGCCCTGCCAATAGGATAATATGGTCAACATCTTTATTTGTCGAAGCGACTATAGGTGCAATCATCCCACCCTCACTATGACCAGTTAATCCTATTCTTTTTCCTTGCATATCATTTCGTGATTTTAAAAATTCTATTGCAGCGTCGACGTCTTCTGCAAAATCAGCAGTAGTAGCTGAATTGAAATCTCCTTCAGATTCACCTATACCTCTATCGTCATATCTTAGTACAGCAATTCCATTCCTTGTGAGATGGTCAGAAAGAACCAAAAAAGGACGATGATTGAGTAATTCCTCATCTCTGTTTTGTGGCCCCGATCCAGTGATCAATATTTCTACTGACTCGAATAGCCCATTTGATGGTATAGTTAATGTTCCAGCCAATTTATGTCCTCCATTTACATTTATAAAAGAAACCTCTTCCTGATGATATGGAAAGTTGGTAGGATCTTGTGGTCTTACGATTGGCTTTTTTTCTACTACTTTTCGAGATAGTGTCAACGTTAGAGAATACGGACCTTGATTGAATATGCCTTCAATACAATTACATTCTTCTTTCCATGTGCCGTTGTATTCGATTGACATTTGACTTGCTTTGATGATCAACTCATTGTTCTCATAAGTAGTTTCATCTGTAGGTATTCCTGTAGATCCTTGATCAGGACTGTCCATTGTAGTCGTGTATATTCCTCCATCATTTTCTATATGGAATACAAGCGAAAGTTGCGTTTCCTGAATATTAAGAATACCATTCCAAGACCCAGTAATATCTTGGGCTATCAGGTTGTTGCAAAAGGAAAATAGTACAATAAAGGCTAATGTTCTCATAGTAATAATTATTTATCCTACAATATAGGTCGACCAGGTTCTGAAGTCTAGGGAATAAGGATGAGTGGTCATATAGAGTGACAAGCGGCGGTAATGATGACATTTAGTCGTCTTCTGTCTCTACGTCCTCTCACTTCTCCCATCGATCCGCAATCATGTCTTCATCACTCCGTGATTCTCGATATTATTGAAAATGAGATACCACAAGCAGAAACAAACAATATGGAAGACAATAAAATACTGCAAGTTTTTGAACGAATTGACAAGTTGAATTCTGAATCAAAGCCCCTATTTGGTAAAATGAATGTTCACCAAATGATTTGCCATTGTACCGATTTCTATCGAATGGCTAATGGATCTAAAGAAGCCAATGAATATGGTACAGAGATGCATTTGACCCTATCCCGACCGCCGAAGCCTGGCAACTCAGTAATGCTCCGATCTTGGCTATGGCAGGGGTCAGAGCTTCGCTTGAAATCTTTAACGAGGTGGGCATGGACAATTTACGGGCCAAGTCGATTCGCCTAACTGGATATTTAGAGTTCTTAGTCAATTCTCTTGGGGAAGATGATATTAATATTGTCACCCCATCTGATCCAGAACAAAGAGGTTGTCAGCTATCCATTCAAGTCAAGGATGCTGATAAAAGCTTATTCGAAACAATTACCGCAGCTGGAGTTATTGCGGATTGGAGAGAGCCGGATGTCATCCGAGTTGCACCAACACCATTATATAACTCCTACAGTGATGTTTTTCAGTTTTATGAAATTCTAAAGACTGCATTGAGGA
>CAZJTO010000213.1:2803-4810 GCA_964548935.1 uncultured Saprospiraceae bacterium | reverse complement strand
GTCCTGAAATATAGCTACTTCTCCGAGACAATATAATCCACCATATACAAAATCTCTCTCCCAATCTCTCGGACCTTATCACCATAAGCTTGCGCTTCCTGAGGGGTGTCATCTGAGGCCTTAGGGTCGAGATACGTGAGCGGCATGCGATGGGTCGCTCCAGGTATAAATGGGCAATTCTCATCGGCATGATCGCAGACCATCACCGCGATATAGTTCTCAGATGGATTGTACTCGTGATCATACTTCTTAGAAAAGAGTAATCCTTGATCACGGGTTGAGCTGTCGCTGCTTAATTTATAGGTTGGATTGATCTCATCCTCTTTGACAGTCGTCAGGGATATGCCTGCTGCCTTCACCGCTGCGACCATGCGATGATTAAAGGCGGTAGATTCTGTGCCTCCCGAGTAGCTGTGTATATTATCCAGTCCATAGTGAGCACTCGCCAACCGTAGCCATACTTCAGATAACTGGCTCCTTCTGGAATTATGAGTACAGACGAAGGTTGCTTTGGCCATACCGTGCTCATTGAGAAGGTTTTGGATCATACCACCGAGCTGATGTAGTTCAGCTTTTCTTTCCTCGGTGATCTGCCCAAATTCTGTCTTTAGTTCATTGATGAGCTCTGTAATTGCAGCCGTATCTGAAGATTCTATACCCATGAAGAGATATTCAATTGTGTTCAGTTATATAAGGCGCAAATGTATACCCAAAGTTTCTTTAGTAGTTACATAACCGCCAGACTTTACAATTACATAACAGCGGCTCTGCGGATATATTTGGTCCAGATCTCTACTGGGTGTAATCCAGGTATCACTATAGTTTCGTTGAGTCTGATGGTAGGGACGAGGGATATGAATAGCTCCTGGGCGAATGCCAACTCTTCCTCTAAGATCGTCTCATAGTGAGCATCAGTATAATGGTTTTGTCCAGTAGGTACGATCGTGTTGAGATAGTCTTCATCCTCGATATCTTGGCCATCTTGAAAATAGCTTCTGATAATCTCCAGTGAGACATTCCACTTGTCTTCGTTGTGTGCTAATGAACTGATCAGCTGATGTGCCTTGCGGCTATTCGGGATGCGATCTATCTTTTTGTAGTTCAATTCCAGGTTTTCAGTCGTTGCTTCAGCTCGCAAGCTTCGACCCATACCGGGTTTAGTCTTGTTAGCCATCACCTTCTTGTCAATACCTCCGATCGGAATCTCAGGATAGAGCTGGTAGGGCTTAGGTACCAGTGTGATGTCTATCTCTTCCTTTAGTCCTTCGACCACCTTTGTCATGCGTTCTTTACCGATGTAACACCAAGGGCAAATGAAATCGGTGAAGAACTCTATGGTAACTGGATTCATAATTATCTCTGCGACTAAAGAACAGCTATTTTTTAAGAATTTTGCCGAATAACACAGAAGAAATTAGCGTAAGAATCAAGCCGACGGGAATGATCTCTACAGAAGTCATACCCATCCTTATCAAGCGGTTAGATTTATATTGCTCCATCATAGTCTCCGTAGGTGCTAACTCAGATGCTATTGCTTCGGCAGTTTTTCCTTCAGCTTCCATGCCTTCTCGCAGATAAGCGAGATACTGATCTGTAAAGTCAGAAGCCAATGTGTTATAATATATCTCCCAACAGAGTACATAAAGAGCTGTGGCTACTAGCGTTATGCCAATGCCTATTTTGAATGCTTTGCCGAAATTTATTGCCCCACTGTTATACTTGTCACGATATTGTTTAGTTGCAAAAAAGATGGTAGATAGCCCAATGATCATGGTCAGATAACCAACGATCATTCCACTGTCATAGTTTGGTGTGTCCGAGTGCATGACGAAGAACATCCCTCCAGAGATTAATCCTGCGATTGCGCCAAATGTTAATATGATTTTGCTCATGATTAAAAGTTTTTGATTTGATTCAAATGTAAGACGTGCTCCAGGTCGTCGACATCATACTTTTGGCCATTTCGCCGTAAATCATACTTAAGTACTATGCCTGTTCAGGAATACT
>CAZJTO010000213.1:0-2703 GCA_964548935.1 uncultured Saprospiraceae bacterium | reverse complement strand
CTGATAGACCTTTTGAAGATGGGATTTGACCGTGCTTAATGATATATAGAGTTGATCTGCAATCTGTTGGTTAGAATGACCTTCTGATAGTAGTTGGATGACTTCCAATTCTCTTTGGCTGATGCCATGATCCTGTAATCGAGATAGATCGAAGTGGTCGACAGATCTTGGCTCGATAACCACCTTAGGCGTTGTCAACTTCAATCCAAACCACAATCCCAGGGCGGTAAATATGATGACAAGTATCGAGGAGTATATCTCGACAGAAATGTGCTTGGAAAAGAGATTATAATCTGCACCTTTGACCAAGAGCATGACAAGTGCCGCTATGAGTCCATAGTATAGCATATCTTTTTTCACAGGCATTAAGATACCCAATAAGGCGCTATCGACCTTATACTAAAGACGCTTTATTGAATCAGAGTTTTTTCAGAATTAGAGACCTTATTATCTAGCTGATTTGTCGCTCTTTTCCTTCCCAGTATGGTGCTCGGACATCTCGCTTTAGTAGTTTGCCGGCACCACTCAATGGGAACGGTTCGGATCTAAATGATATACTACGTGGACACTTATAGTTGGCGATATACTCCTTCGTCTTAGCGATGATGTCTTCAACTGTGGCGGTCTGTCCGCTCTTGAGGATGACTTCAGCATGGACTTGCTCACCCCACTTGTCAGAAGGGATTCCAACGACAACAACTTGCTGGATCGCAGGATGATTCATCATCGCATTTTCGACTTCTGCGGAGTAGACATTTTCACCACCTGATACGATCATATCCTTGACACGATCTACGAGGAATACGAATCCTTCGTCATCCATATATCCTGCATCACCGGTATGCACCCAGCCATTGCGTAGCGATACAGCTGTTTCTTCTGGTTTGTTCCAGTATCCTGTCATGGCATTCGGACCCTTTACAGCTATTTCTCCTATGTCGCCTGTAGGGAGAGATGTGCCATCTTCTCCGACTATTTTAATTTCTACACACGGGATTGCCTTTCCAGCTGATTTGAGTTTGCCAGCATTGGGTCCTGTCGTGGTGTGATATTTAGGCGCGAGCATCGTTGCCAAGGGTGCTAATTCTGTCTGTCCATAGCCCTGCGAGAACGATGCATTAGGCAGGGTTTCCATCGCTTGGACTAATACGGCTTCAGAAATCGGAGCGCCACCATAGAGTATGTACTGCAGCTTACTCATATCCGCACTTGCAATGGATGGATCATTAATCACCATCTGTATCATCACGGGTACCATTACTACATGAGTGATCGCCGATTCTGACAGCGCTTTTACTGTTGCTGCCGGTACGAACATCGGAATGAATACATGCGTGCTCCCCGATAACAAACCTGCCATCGTCATCGCCGTATCAGCGAGGTGAAACATTGGAGCTACGTGCAATACTCTGGAGCTCTCATCTATGGGAGAGCTCATCACGAGAGAAGCAGCACTCGTCCATAGGTTCGTATGGGTCAGCATAACCCCTTTAGGAAATCCTGTAGTTCCTCCCGTGTAAAAAATGCCCGCCAAGTCATCGTTGGAGCGGTAAGCATCTTCGACGGGTTCATGACTGCTGACTATTTCTTCATAGCTGATCATCCTTTCGGGAGTGTCCTTTTCGCCGATATAGATGACGTGATCCAGCGGTACTTCTTTCGCTTTAAGGGCAGGCACCATCGGAGCGAACGCATCGTCGACTACCAACACTCTTGCTCCAGCATCCTTGATTGAGTAGGCATTCTCGTGTGCTGACCACCTCACATTAAGTGGAACCGTACATGCTCCTGCCCAAGGCACACCAAAGTAATACTCAAAGTATCGATCTGAGTTAAGCGATAGGATGGCTACTCGGTCACCTGCTTGTACGCCGAGGTCTTTGAGGCCTGCAGCAAATCGGGCGATTCGATCTTTAAACTGTGACCAAGTATGCTTACGACCGGCGCATTCTGTGGCTATGTCGTTGCTGCGTATCTGTGCATTGCGATGAACGGCTTGAGTGAGATAGAACATTGTATTATCTGTTTTATGTGAGTATGATCACTACGGTTCGATGATGATTTTTCCTTTTACCTTACGATCCATCATGTCGATAAGCGCTTGACGCGAATCTTCAAGTGGATAGACCTTATCGATATGAGGCTTCAATTGACCTTTTGCATACATCTGGATTAGCTCCATGGTATTTCCCATGTTCTTAGAAGCTTCACGCTGAGCGAAGCTGCCCCAGAATACACCTACGATCTGACATCCCTTGAGTAGGGGCAGATTCATTGGGATCTTGGCGATACCTGCAGGGAAGCCGACTATCAGAAATCTTCCTCCCCATGCTGTCGCACGGAGTGCAGCCTCGGTATAATCGCCACCGACAGGATCATAGACCACGTCAGCCCCTTTGCCATCTGTAAGTTCTTTGATGCGATCCTTGAGGTTTTCTTGGCTATAGAGGATGGTTTCATCAGCACCCTTCGATTTGCACATGTCGAGTTTCTCTTGAGTCGATGCCGCAGCGATAACTTTAGCACCCATGATCTTGCCGAGTTCTACCGCTGCCAAGCCTACACCACCTGATGCGCCCAGTACGACAAGTGTTTCGCCTTCTTTGAGTCGTGCGCGATCTTTGAGGGCGTGATATGAGGTGCCATACGCCATCATAAATGATGCGGCAATCTTATAGTCCATCATCGGCGGCTTGGGAAATA
>CAZJTO010000212.1:0-4817 GCA_964548935.1 uncultured Saprospiraceae bacterium | reverse complement strand
GCTCTTGAGTTTGCGTTCCAAGAGATAAGAGGTGCACGCCAGAAAAAACACGCACACCGACACCAAATACACAATTGTAGACAGCTCGACAATTCCTTTGCTGAGGGTCTCAGATCGTGCCGCAAACCCTAATGATCTAAGTCCATAGCCCGTCTCTCCATCGCCTAGTAGCTCAGCGATATATTCAAATCCGTAGTAGAAGAAAAAGCCCATTACCACAGCCAAGATCACAGAAATCGCAAGCTCTTGAGTAATTACTGAACAGAACAAGGAAATAGATATATAGCACGCTCCCAGCAGAAAAAGCCCAAGGTATGAGCCCAAAAGCGCTTGATAATCTAAGGGCACATCAGGAACGATACCATTCAAGACTGTCAGGATAGGAAAACTGAGCAAGAGAAGCACCAGTGAATACAGGAGCGCAGCCCAAAACTTAGCCAAGGTGATACTCCACATGGTTGTGGGCAACACCCGTAAGGTATCTATGGTGCCGTTTTTGAATTCTTGGCTGAAGAATCCAACACTCAATAGTGGCAATATAAACAAGAGCACAAATGAGCTCATCTGAAAAAATAAATCAGGATCAGCATAGCCATAATCGAGAAAGGTTTGCCCAGGCAATACCCACAAGAACAAGGTCACGATGCCATAAAATGCGACTATAGCAATCAACCCCGTATAACTAGACAGGATTACATTCAGCTCTTTGTAGATCATCTTACCCATTACGACTCGTAGAATAGTTGGTTAAGGTCCTTATCTAAGGGCGCCAAACTGAGTATGTAGACTCCGTGATGAGATAGGAGATTAAACAAATCTTGACGACAATCTTCCCCATCAACGGAATGAATATGATATCTATGTTGGTCAACAACTTGGACATCGGCTATCGTCGACAATCCTAGTAAGGCATCTATACCGACTTCATCCGAAGTTTCTAAAGCGAAGCGTTTTGTCTGCTCCGCAGATTGACTTAGGATTTCTTCACGAGCGATGACACCATCAGCGATATAGAGTACACGATCACAGACCGCTTCAATCTCTTGGATGAGATGGCTCGACAAAATGATGACACGATCGGTACTCATCTTTCGCAGTAGTGATCTATACTGCATAATCTGCTGCGGGTCTAGGCCATTGATCGGTTCATCTAACACTAAAATATCAGGATCGTGCAAGATGGATGCCGCCAATCCCACTCTCTGTTTATATCCCTTGGACAATTGATTGATCTTTAAGTGGGCCTTGTCTGAGAGCCCCACCATATTGATAGTCTTTTCGACCGTCTCTCTTGGATTGTCGACGCCATAGTGATGAATGATGTAATCCAGATACTCTCTGACATACATGCCGGGATATAGCGGATTTTTCTCGGACAGGAACCCAACTTTCCTGCGATAATCGACAGAATTTCGAATCTCACCTTCCTCCCAGATCAACTCTCCAGTATAGTCCTGAGACACACCACATATGATTTTTAGCAATGTTGTCTTCCCTACTCCATTCTTGCCGAGTAGCCCTACGACTTCATCTCGTTTGAGAGAAAAGCTAATCCCTCTGAGCACCTCATAGTCATCGAAGGATTTCTTTATGTCAACAAGTTCGATCATGTATTACAACTGGATGATATCACTATTGGACTAACGTTTAAACCAGTAGGCCTAAGTATGATAGCGCAAGATAATCATATATCAATATTCTGTATATGATCTACCAGATCATTCAGCTGCCATGCGTCATCTACCTGATATTCTCCTATCGAGTCTCTGCGTAGGCGACTGAGGTATGCACCGTTATTAAGAAGTGCGCCAAAGTCATATGCCAATGAGCGGATATATGTGCCTTTGCTGCAGCTCGCCTTAAAATCAAGTTTTGGAAGATCCGCATTCAATAGTTCGAATGAATGAATGGTAATATCACGAGCTTCGATATTTGCCTTCTTGCCCTTGCGCGCAAGTTTATACAAGGGAATCCCGTTTTTCTTGATGGCAGAATACATTGGAGGCATTTGTTTGATATTCCCTGTCAACTGTTCAACGACCGCAACCAACTGCGACTGTTCAAACTCTGTGCAGGGATAGTATGTATCTATAGGCAACTCGGCGTCATAGCATGGAGTCGTAGCCCACAATCTAATCGTGCCAGAATAAGACTTGTCGTGAGTCATAAGAGACTCGATCTTCTTGGTATACTTAGAAAAACATAGAAGCAACAGACCCGTGGCTAGTGGATCCAGCGTGCCAGCGTGTCCGATTTTGTATCGTTTCTGACCCAGCTTGTGGCGAATTGTATACCGCAACTTATTGACGACATCAAATGAAGTCCATTCTAGTGGCTTGTCTACGAGTAGCATTCCTCCCTCTCGCAGATCTTCAATGCTCAGTGATTCCGTTCGTCCAAACACTCTATCCATAGAAATGCAATAATATGGTTGCAACACCAACGACGGCACAGTAATACGAAAAGTACTTCAGCTTGCTGTTTTTAACAATGGACACCATCCATTTACAGGCCCACACCCCCACTATAAATGAAGAGCATAAAGAAACAATTACTGGCCATACATTAACAGAAGAAATGGATAGATCCCCGCCGACAATATCGAGTAATACCTTGCCGAAGATTACTGGCAATACCATCAGGAAGGAAAACTTAGCTGCGGACTCTCTACTTACCCCGCTATATAAAGCTGTGGCAATGGTCATCCCGCTTCTCGACACACCTGGCAAGATCGCTATGGCCTGGCTGATTCCCACTACTATCGAGTCTCGCCATGTCAATTCTGTTTTTGATTGTGTCGTCTCCGGACCTGGTGTAAAGTACAATATCAATGCGGTTACAATGAGGAAGACGCCAACCCACATAATAGAACCAGAGAATAGCGCATCGATCTGATCTTCTAATGCCAAGCCAATAATCAGCGCTGGGATCATAGAAATCCCAATCTTTAAAATGAAGCGGTCAGCCTCAGATAGTGCGGTTAAGTTGATCCCCTTCAATAGATCGAGTATATCTTGGCGAAAGACGTACAGTATACTGAATGCTGTGCCTACATGCACTAAGATCACCATAGTAAGGTCTGACTCCAGAGTCTGCGACCCCATGAGCTCATTAGCTATCTCGAGATGGCCACTACTGCTGACTGGCAAAAACTCAGTGAGCCCTTGTACGATACCCAGCACTAAGGCCTTGATCACATCTGACATGTGGTGAATTGTCTATTTGAATATAGCGTAGATCTCTACACCGAGACCTGCAAGAATAAGGATTGGAGCAAGGGTGATTCTGCGGTGACTATAGATGATACTGTCATCCCATACATCTGGGCTCGGCATTCCACCGCCCATCATCAAAACCATACCTAAGGCAATCAATGCTAAGCCAATAAAGATCCATTTGAAGTTCTCCCGTCCAAAAATCATTTCCTTTTGAGAAACAGAATTGGGTTTGTTCCCCTTAGATTTAGTGGGAAGAACCTTTTTAGTCTTTGCGCTAGTAGGCGTCGCTTTACTAGTTTTAGTAACAATTACTTTCTTCTTGGATTTGGATTTAGCCATTAATGCATCTTTCTATGATTCCTCAAATATAGCTTTACTATCATATATGTACTAATAGTGTAAATAACGATACCAATTGCGAGCAATGATAAGATTGATATAGCTATTGTGAAGCTGTTAACATACTGGAAGAGCATCTTCAATGGTGTGATGATCATGATAGTCAGTGCGATCATCACCACTGCGATCATAGTGCTCAGCAAGGCATTGCGCATTGCATCTCCAATAAATGGCCTCATCACTTGTCCTTCATTTGCGCCAGACAGCAATTTGAGATTAATTACAGATTCTTGCTCTCTCAGCGTCAGCGCCAAGAATTGATAGATGATGATTATAACGATAGTCAGGAGTAGTCCGAACAATCCCATTAACCAGAGTTTGGTACTGTTCAGCTGTCTACCGATTTCGCTCGACATACTCTTAGAAGATATGATTTCAGTTACCATATCATTACTGACGTATTGTTCTGTAAACATTCGTGCAGAATGTTCCGCTGGCAGGTGCACCACCAATATTGGTAAGAATGGATTATTCCCATCCAGTGCTTCTAAAGTGGACTGATCTGAGATGTAAAGCTCTATCGCTTTATCAGGAGCGATATACTCGATAAAGTTGGTTCCAATACCGAGATCTGATGATATCGTTGTGCTCAACGCCTCCACGTCCGAAAGACTTATTCCCTCTTTCAACTCTACAACAACCGTCTCTTGGCTTGAATATCCCTCAACAATAGTCTCACTCGAAAAGATCGTCAACAGCAACAATCCAAGGAAGTATTGCAGTATGGCAAAGCTCAATAGGACGAATGCAGAATTTCTATTCACACCGTAAATATAACTTATTAGAAAATTTTTAATATGATCGAATTCATGAAACTCATTCTATTGTCCGCTTTCATAAAAGAGGCGATTGACTTGAATTAAGTTATTTAGGCCTGAGTTGGCTGTCAATAAGCGTTTTTCATTAGGATTTTATGACCACAATCCACTGAATTATTTCTACAGAAAAATTACATTTGATAGTATTCAATCAAATAAAAAATATCGATGATTAAGTCTCTAATTCTAATTACAGCAAGTGTTCTATTATGCACGGCTCTACATGGCCAGGTCCAGTTTGGGTCAGGGATCGACACAAATTTTGATAATTTTGGACTCTCTATAAAGGCTAAATATGAGCTTACTGAAGAGTGGGGAGTACAAGCCGGGTTTAGTTGGTTTCTCAACAATTCTAATCCAAGCAGAGTAGATCTTGATGCCA
>CAZJTO010000211.1:0-4824 GCA_964548935.1 uncultured Saprospiraceae bacterium | reverse complement strand
TATGTCGATGGCGGCATACTGGCAACTATAGGTAAACCGAGTAATGAAAATTAGCATCTAACCTTATGGCTTCGTTCAAATATTTCGTGGTTGTTCTCTTCTTGCTATCATGCATGGCGTGCAACACAACTCAGGCGCCGTTGAAGACAATTGTTATTACCAATACATTACCGTTTGAACGATCCAACGAAACGGTAACTATAGACTTGCAAGGGATTGCCAGTCAGAACCAGATGGTATTTTCTATCGTCAAGGCAGGCAGTGAGACACCATTACGCTCACAAGTTGTGGACATTGACAAGGATGGCCTACCAGATCAATTGTTATTTCAACCTACCATAGGAGGAGAATCAACTGAGAATTACGAATTACTCAAATCAACCGTCGATCCATCAGTCATCGAGGACGTGACTTGCTTTTCAAGATTCGTTCCCGAGCGCACTGATGATTACGCTTGGGAAAATGATAAGGTAGCCTTTCGCACATTCGGTCCAGAGGCCCAACGAATGAAGGAGGCCAATATAAAAGGTGGTACACTCACCAGCGGTATCGACGCATGGCTCAAGCGTGTCGATTATCCGATCATCGATAAGTGGTATCATAAAGAGACAACAGACTTAGGGTCCTATCATGAAGATACGGGAGAGGGCCTCGATAATTTTCATGTTGGCGTGAGTCGAGGCGTAGGTGGAAGTGCACTACCTATAGACGGCAACTATGCCGTATCGAAGAATTTCGTCACTTGGACAACACATAGTGTAGGCCCAATCAGGACCAGCTTTACCCTCACCTATGAGAGTTGGAGCGCGGGAGACAAGACGATCAAAGAATCCAAAACAATCAGCTTAGATAGAGGATCACATCTATCCCATATCCGCCATCGTATAGAGGGAGCAGATACCATAGCGATTGGTATGACCCTCCATGAAAACGATGGGCAGACAACAGTCAACATGGACCAAGGGTGGACATCCTATTGGCAGCCTCATGCTGATTCCGAATTAGGTATGGCTGTAGTTATCTGCGACGATGCAATGGTTAACTCTGACAAATACCTAACCGATGCTAAAGATGAAAGCAATCTATACGCCTTGGTTGAGGTGAAACGCAATGAGGTATCCTATTACTCAGGCTTCGGATGGCGCAAGAGTGGGGAGTTTAATAGTGCTGCTGAATGGAATAGTTACATCCAACAATTTGCTCAACAGCTGGAGTCACCATTAACCATAGAAGTCCTATGATATGACACTATTCCGGATCATAATTCTATTCATACTCCTCACGACTTTCAATAGTTGTCACCAATTGAATGGGATTACAGTATTACGACTCGGTCATGGTCTGGATGTCAATCATTCGGTGCACAAAGCGATGGTCAGGATGTCCGAAGAGTTGGAAGAACTGTCCTCAGGACAAATGAACATCAAAATATATCCCAGCCAGCAGTTGGGTACCGAGCGACAATGTCTTGAACTACTACAGATTGGGAGCTTAGACATGACTAAAGTATCTGTCGGCGTACTCGAGAACTTTGCTCCACAGATGAAGGTCCTCGGTCTCCCCTACATGTTTCGGGATAGATCGCATTCCTTTTCTGTTTTAGATGGGCCAATAGGACAGAAGCTCTTGGATGAAGGCGAACAGTATTGGTTAAAAGGCTTAGGATATTATGATGCCGGAAGTCGCAGCTTTTATACGAAGGAGAATCCTGTCAACAGCCCAGATGATCTAAAGGGCCTCAAAATCAGGGTGATGGAAAGCGTCACTGCTATGGATATGGTCCGAGGCTTGGGTGGCTCTCCGACACCTATCTCTTGGGGAGAACTGTACACAGCACTGCAGCAAGGTGTAGTAGATGGAGCGGAAAACAACCCTCCCAGTTTCTACCTCTCTCGACATTACGAAGTATGTAAGTATTATTCTCTCGATGAGCATACTGTGCTTCCTGATGTACTCTTGGCAAGTACCCACATGTGGAGCAAGCTCAATACACAAGAACAAGCATGGCTCAAGGAAGCCGCAGCGAGATCCATCAAGTATCAGCGAAAATTATGGATGACTTCCGAAAATGAAGCCTTCGAAGCGATCACAAAAGCCGGAGTACAAATCATCAGACCCGACAAAACGCTCTTCTCCGAAAAAATCAAAGATACTTTCGAAAAGTATCAGGACGATCAGACTATATCAGAGCTCATTCAGGCTATTCAAAACACACAGTAGAAGTTCATATGATCCAAGTCAGAAATACAATCGATCTCATTCTTGCCAGAACACTCGTCTTCTTGATGGCACTGATGGTCATCAATGTATTGTGGCAGGTGGCCAGTCGCTTTATTTTGGGATCACCCAGTTCTTTTACAGATGAGTTAGCTCGGTACCTGATGATTTGGATCGGCATCTTGGGAGCGGCGTATGTCTCGGGTAAAAACATGCATGTGTCAATAGATGTATTAGTGAGGAGGTTCGGTGATCACACACAGCGCAGGCTCAAATTTTTAGTTGCCACCTTGATCATCCTGTTTTGTATAGGAGTCATGGTTGTCGGAGGGGGCAGACTGGTGTATATCACTCATGTCTTGGACCAGCACTCTCCAGCGCTACAAGTGCCCCTATCCGTGGTCTATAGTATCATCCCAATCAGTGGTCTACTGATTGTCTTTTATAAAGTATCGGACCTTATTAATACCAAAAGATGGAGTTAATACCGATACTGGTTCTTGTATTAGGATTCATTAGCCTCTTAATTATCGGCATGCCGGTAGCTTGGAGTATAGCCACATCCTCTTTGTTGACCTTGCTAGTAAGTCTCCCGACTATGCCAGCGTTGACCACTGTGGCACAGCGGATAGCGACAGGCTTAGATAGTTTTGCCTTGCTCGCCATACCTCTGTTTATACTCTCGGGAGAACTTATGAATAAGGGAGGTATCGCTAAACGGCTTATCGCATTTGCGAAGACATTAGTGGGATCATTACCCGGTGGGCTCGCCCTGATTAATATCATATCTGCCATGCTCATGGGGGCAGTCGCAGGAAGTGCTATGGCGGCAGCATCTGCCATGGGTAGTATACTCGGACCAGAGATGGAACGAGAGGGCTACTCTAAAGAATTTGGGGCGGCAGTCAACATCACCGCATCTACGACAGGTCTTGTGATACCGCCGAGTAACGTGTTAATCGTTTATTCCTTAGCAAGTGGAGGGGTGTCGATTGCGGCCTTGTTCTTAGCCGGTTATATACCAGGCTTATTGACTGGTTTATTCTTAATGATTGTAGCAGCATTTTGGGCTAAGAAAAAAGGCTATAAAGTAGGTAAGCGCAGCTCTTTTACGCAGATTATCAAGAGCTTCTCCAGTGCACTGCTCAGCCTATTTCTATTAGTAGTGGTCATTGGAGGAATCGTAACAGGAGTCTTCACAGCCACCGAAGCGTCCGCTGTGGCGGTGCTATACAGTCTGATTCTGGGTTTCTTTTACAAAGAAATCTCATTCAAGAACTTACCAGACATCCTATTATCAGCATGTATTACGACATCTATTGTGATGCTCTTAATCGGTGCATCTATGAGCATGTCATGGGTCATGAGTTACGAGGATATTCCTCAAGAAATCAGCAATGGTCTATTGGCCCTTAGCGATAATCCAATCATCATATTGTTGATTATAAATCTGATTTTGCTCTTCGTAGGCATATTCATGGATATGACTCCAGCCGTATTGATATTCACTCCGATATTCCTGCCAGTTGTCGTAGAGCTGGGATTGGATCCTGTACATTTCGGAATCATAATGGTCTTAAATCTGTGCATTGGACTATGTACTCCGCCAGTAGGATCGGTACTTTTTGTGGGTGTGGGGATAGCGCAAACGTCTATCGATAAGGTGGTACGTCCCCTACTTCCCTTGTTTATTGCTATGATCATAGCGCTCTTTTTAGTGACCTATTTCCCAGAATTAAGCCTCTGGCTACCGAGACAGTTTGGTTTTTAGTTGACTGATTTATGGATATGATCTGGCCTTGAGAAAATTCACCTTCGGCCTGCTGATATCGTATACCAAGAGTTTGTCGGTTAATTCAAATCCAGCGATCCCAAAAAAGACAGTAAAACTCATATCTTCAACCACCATTTCATAAGACTTATCCTCATGAAGACGAAACTACTATTAGCCCTTTGCTTTTGTTACACATTAGTTGCTCAGGGACAATTACAACATCCTGATGACTTTCTTCCTCACAAACTTGGTGAGCAGTTCACACCACATCATATGCTCATAGACTACTTTGAGCATGTGGCAGAAAATAGTCCACTTGTCAAAATAGTGGAATATGGTCATACAAGAGAAGATCGCCCGATGATGGTCGCAATCATCGCTTCAGAAGAAAATCATAATCGTCTCGAAGAGATCAGACTCAACAACCTCCGCATGGCAGGATTGGAGGAAGGCGCCGTCAATGACGAATTGGCTCAAGCCATCGTATGGCTCAGTTATAGCGTACATGGTAATGAAGCGGCTGGTAGCGAGAGCTCACGTATCGTCTTACATCAGCTTGCTGATCCCGATAACACTGAAACTAAAGAGTGGCTGAAGAATACAGTTATCATTATGGACCCTTCTGTAAATCCTGATGGCTTCAGTCGGTACACGCATTGGATACGTGGCAATGGCAGTCTTAGCAATAACCCAGATGTCAATGATATAGAACACAATGAGCCTTGGCCCGGTGGTCGTGTCAATCATTTCTACTTTGACCTCAATAGGGACTGGGCATGGCAGACACAGATAGAAAGCCAGCAGCGTATGGTGCTCTACAATCAATGGCTGCC
>CAZJTO010000210.1:0-4833 GCA_964548935.1 uncultured Saprospiraceae bacterium | reverse complement strand
AGTTGTACGATAGTATGGTCTACGTCCTCAGTCTGAGCCAGTAGGAGTGTGTTTTGGTAGACACGGTGGATATGCCACCAGTCATGTCCTCCTTCTGCCTCGGCGAGCTCTTTCTTGACGAAGGTGATCGTATCGCTGATCAACTGGTCTATCGTACTCATAACCAATCGTTCTTGACATACCAGTCGGCGGTTTCCTGCACGGCCTCTTCTAAGGTATAAGCTGGCTTAAAATCAAAGTCTCGCACTAAGTCCGAGATGTCGATATCGATGTTGCGAGATTTGATTTCTGGGAGCTTGTCTCTACTCAATATATTAGGCTTGCCGGTGATCTTGGAATTAAGATCTGACAGCGTGGCGATTACATCTATTAATGCCATCGGCACCTTGATATTCCAAGGTTTCTTGTTTAAGCTATTGCTTACGATCTGGTTGAATTTGCTGCCCGCATATAGATTACCATCCGAGACAAAATAAGCTCTATTAGTGATGTCTGAAGTCGTCGCTTGCAATATGATTCTGACCAAGTCCTTGACATAGATTAATGATAACTGTTGCTCGGTGAACCCTACTTGTACTGCGAGACCCTTGTTGATCGATTGAAAGAGGTTGAGGAAATCTCCCTCTCTCGGTCCAAATATGCCTGTAGGTCTGAAGATCATGAGCGGTAGCCCATCTAGTCGCTCCAGTTGTTGCTCGGCTCGCAGCTTGCTCCTCCCATAAGAGGTGATGGGCTTTGGTTCGCTATGGTTGCCAACGACGCCATCATCTTGATAATCTGCTGTACCATAAGACGCCAGGCTACTCATAAATGAGAACTTCTTAAGACTCGGAACTGTCATGGCGGCCTTGGCAAGGTTAACTGAGTAATCTGAGTTCACTCTGAACAGATCACTTTGTTTTAATGCCTTAGTCAATCCAGCATTGTGTATCACATAATCGAACCGATGCTCCTCCATAGTCGCTCTGAGGCTCTCTGGATCTGAGAGATCCATAATCAGGAAGTTTATCCTGTCATCTTGTAACCACTGCTTGCTGCTGCTGGAGCGCATACCTGCATAGACTTCGAGACCTTGTTCCAGTGCTTCGCTGACCAGAAATCCTCCGACAAAACCACTGGCACCAGTAATCAAGATCTTTGCCATGCCTAGCTCAAGTTGTATTTGTAGATTCGATAGGTCTTGTATAGCTCGGAGTTGAGTTTTTTTGCCGAAACGTTCATCTCGATATTATTCTCGAGCACCCAAGACACCTCACCAGCCACGACATTTTCCTTGCGAGCTTGTAGGATATTCTTAGCGAAGAAGATGGCTTCGATGCCTTTGCGGCGATATTCATTTTTGACACCCAGTGCTAGGATTCTTACGAAACGGGTTTTATTCTTTTTGCGGAGCAGTTTAATCACGTTAAACGGAAATAACCTGCCTTTCTTAAAGGTCTTAGTCACCTCGTTGACATCATGGAGTGTAAGACCAAAACCGATAGGTTTGCCCTTGTCTTCGGCCATATAGATCCAGTTCGAGTTGGCGATTAGTTTGAGCTCTTTGGCAAGGTGATCGAGCTCGGCATCCGTCCATGGTACAAATCCCCAGTTATTGGCCCAGGCATCATTGTAGATCTCACGGATGGCAGCTACCTCCGACTTAAAGTTCTTGAGATTGATATTTCTGAATATGATGCCTTGTCGATTGAGCCGTTCTTCCAGAGATTGTGCCAAGCGTATAGATTTCTCTGAGGCTTTATCTGTATACAGTATATATGCATACAGGTCTATGTCTTTTTCAAAGCCATATTGTTCTACCAGATCCCGGTAGTATGGCTTGTTATAGGACATCATAATCTTAGCAGGTTCGTGATAACCATCGATTAAGATACCTGCAGTATCATTGGTAGAGAAGTTAGTGGGCCCTAATATGGCATCGCATCCCTTGTTTCGGCACCATGCTACGGCTGTATCCAAGAGTGTCTTGGCAACATCATAGTCATTGACTACATCAAAGAATCCAAAGAATCCCACAGTGCACTTATGGTATTCATTGTAGTTGTGATTGAGTATGGCTGAAATTCTGCCGACGGTCTTGCCGTCTTTTTCAGCTAAGAACGACTCTACCTCAGCGTGCTCAAAGAAAGGATTCTTCTTTCGACTGAACATGTCTTTTTGAGCCATGTACAACTCGGGTACATATTGTGGATCATCAGCGTATAGCTCATGAGGATAGTCGATGTATTTTTTTAAGAGTTTACCTTCAGCGGGTATGATCTTAATGCTCATGCACTTGGCTTTCCTGAGCTTCGAACACTCCTAATTTTTTAGCGCACCTTGTGATCTTTTCAACAGACTCTTCTATCTGATCAAAAGTGTGTGTAGCCATTAGAGAGTATCTCAAGAGTGCTGATGTGCTTGCAACAGCAGGAGAAACGACTGGATTAACAAATACACCTTGCTCCAAGAGCATCTTAGTGATCTTAAACGTGTTGTAGTCGTCTCTGATAAATATTGGAATGATCGGTGTCTCCGTATGCCCAGTATCAAATCCGGCTTCCTTTAAGAGCTTCATAGCGTAATGGGTATTATCCCAAAGCCTTTTTATGTGTTCTGGCTCTTTCTCCATGATATCTACTGCAGCTAGAGCACTTGCGGCATTCGCAGGAGCTATACTTGCGCTGAACATCAGAGATCTGGCGTTGTGTTTTAAGAAATTGATTGTTGCTGCATCCGATGCGATAAAACCTCCGATGCTCGCTAGGGACTTACTAAAAGTACCCATGATTAAGTCGACCTTATCGGTTAAACCAAAATGATCTGCTGTTCCTCTACCATGAGATCCGACGACTCCCAATCCATGGGCATCATCGATCATGATATTGGCCTTATATTTTTCTGCGAGTCTGGAGATCTCTGGTATGTTAGCAAGGTCTCCTTCCATACTGAAAACACCATCCACAGCAATTAACTTGACCTTATCCATGTCACACCGCTGCAACACCTTCTCAAGTGACGCCATATCATTATGCTTATACTTAAGCACCTTAGAAAAAGACAGTCTTGAGCCATCTATGATGCACGCATGATCTAACTCATCTATGATTATATAGTCGTGTCGACCTGTTAGTGATGAGATCACACCCAAGTTTACTTGAAATCCAGTACTGAATACTAATGCTCCTTCTTTGCCTACAAACTTCGCCAAACGCTCTTCTAACTCAAGATGTAGATCCAGAGAGCCATTGAGAAATCTTGAGCCTGCACAGCCAGAACCATACTTGTCGATAGCAGCTTTTGATGCTTCTTTTAGCTTAGGATGAGTTGTTAGACCCAAATAACTATTAGAGCCAAACATCAAAACATCTTTGCCATCGATCTTTACAACCGTGTCTTGCTCTGACTCAATTGTTCTGAAGTATGGATATACGCCCATAGACTGAATCTTCTGGGGTACGTCATAGGCATTCATTCTTTCTTTAAGCATAGTAGTGTGATTTAAGATAAGTCCTCCCTACAAAAAAGCTGCAAATATAAGCATTACAATTAGCCGATACAGTGTTATAAGGCTGTTGCATGATTAAGCTGTTAAAATAAGGATTCAATTTTTTTCATCAAAATTTGAACCAACTATAACATCCCATAGCGGACTGCTGACACCAAAACCTTTGTTTGGGTCATTATAGTGGTGTTTTAAATGATGTGTTTTGAGCACATTCCATAACTTTCCTTTGACCTCCAGATGATGAATGGCATAATGAAACATGTCATAGATCAGGTAGCCTGTCAGGAATGCACCAAAGAATATATATAGCTGTGGCATAGGAATAAAGGTCCTAAACAACAGAAAAAATAATGTCGCTAAAGGTATACTTACAGATGGAGGCATCACCAATCGTAGACGATCTCTGGGATAGTCGTGGTGTATGCCGTGAAAAATAAAATGGATTTTTTTGCCAAATTCACTGGTCGGATGATAATGGAATACAAATCGATGGAGTAGATACTCTACGATAGTCCATGTCACTAATCCCAATGCCAGCCACATGAGTATCTGGAGGAACGAAAAGAACCCATCCTTCACTCCTAAATAGAACAAAAAGGAGTTCGCCGGCACAAAGATCAAAGGTGGTACCATATAGTGCACTTTTGACAAGGCCTCCATAAATGAGCTTTGAAACAGCCTAATCGACTCTTCAGAGTTGGATACGTAATTTTTTTGACTCATTCGGCAAGTGTAATTTTATCATACATGGGGAATCCAGAACTAAGGTGTTCACCGTACAATTCTATGAATTTTACATCAGGAAACACCCCAAACTCTACAGCGTAGACATAAATATTATTCAACCACAGATGCTTGTGATTCAGTTTCACATTCACTCTGAATTGATCTGTTGCTGGATCTTTTGCTATATACAATGTCAAGTCTTTGTACGATACAAATCTAAATGAGTATAGATCCTTGGATATTCGTGTTGACTCATATCCGTATGCCAACTTGGATTGCATATGGTTCAGACCAACAATCTTGCCTCCCTCGCTATATTTGATCCAATAGGCGTGCATGGGCAGATCACTGTTAATCAGACCATCGGGATTGCGGTTGATTTTATAGACTATGGTATCGGAATCATGATTGCGTTGAATGTAGAACAGCAAATCCTGGTCCTCTGGAGGACGAGGATAATCTTCTGGGAGTCCCTTAGACCCAGGGTCCCCATGATTCTTCTTTCTTAATTCAAATTTCAAACCTTCAGGTTTTACAGCAAATCGATTCTATGGCGAAGATAATTCAAAGAAGTTTTAAAATTCAACTTTTAACCTCGCTCTGATACCTAATCCTTCTAC
>CAZJTO010000209.1:0-4834 GCA_964548935.1 uncultured Saprospiraceae bacterium | reverse complement strand
ATAGTCACATTCTATTTATGACAAAATTGGAGGCTTTACAAAAACTTAAAAAGTACTGTGCCTATCAGGAGCGATCACATAGTGAAGTAAGAACCAAACTATTATCCCTTGAGATCTATGGAGACACCCTCGAAGAAGTCATTCTAGACTTAGTCCAAGAAGATTACTTGAATGAAGAACGTTTTGCACGGGCTTACGCTCGTGGCAAGCACCGAATCAAGAAATGGGGCCGGAATAAAATTACTCAAGGCCTTAAGTTGAAGCGAGTATCAGAATACTGTATTAAACAAGCGATGACAGAGATCGATCAGGAGCTATATGATCTGACTTTACATGAGGTGCTGACTAAATATTATAAAGAACGAGTAGACAAGTATGATCGCTATACAATGCGCACTAAACTGATTGAGCATGCTGTAAACAAAGGATACGAATATCATCTCTCCAAAACATATACTCATGCCATTCTGAGTACTTCAGATTGTTAATTTTCAAGCAGAAAAACATTTTTTTCATATTTCATATTATAGATTTAAATAATATGTTACCTTAGCTTCAAATTGTTGAGACTCTATGTCTTGACACTAATATTAAAATGATGAAAACGTTATACTTGCTTCTCACAGCGATGGCATCGCTTATCTGTGTCAATTTATCAGCACAGCAACTTTATGACATCAGATTTCTACTTGATGACATAGATTGTGAAACTGGCCAAACATGTTACTACGTCCAGATTAAGAGTGGTGACGGTCAGGTTTGGAACCTGGCGGGTCAAAATTATCGGATATTTTATGATGCTTCGACAGCTTCATATGTCAATGGTTCAGTAACATCGGAGTTGCCTCCGGCGTCGTATTCTGCACCATTAGTAACATCGGATCAGCAAAATGTTGATGCATCAGGATTTCCTGGGGATTTACCATTTTCTGCTACATTGAGTTTTTTCAACTACTCCATCGACTTAATGAACTTATCAAGTGGTGGGGTGAATTTGCCTGCGGACGGTGATTGGTTGACAACATCAAGACTATGTTTTGATGTGCCTCAAAGTGTTATTGAAAATGGATCTGAATGTCTAAACTTAGTTTGGGCTCGTATGGGAAGAACGGACGAATTTGCCACTGCATTTGTGGAGGTATCTCAATGGATATCCACCAATAATACGGCAGAAGCACTAGGAAATGTGTTTGACGATCTAGATGAAAATGATGGTTCTCAGGCATGTCTCACGCCGGAGTGTGATCCTGAAGCTGGAGGCAATGAAAACACTACTGCTACATGTAGTGATAATTTAGACAATGACAATGATGGACTAGTGGATTGTATGGATGACAGTTGTGCAAACGTTGATCCATGTTCTCCTGAAGAAAACTCATATGATATAAACTTAGCGCTGTCTTCAGTGGATTGTTTCACTGGCACGGCCTGTTATGATGTACAACTGATGTCATCAGGTAATTCAGATTTTACTTTAGGTAATCAAAATTATCGATTGTTCTATAGTTCAGAAGTAGGATCATTCACTTCTGTAATCAGCAGCCTAGACAATGCCTTTCAACCAGCGACCCTTTCAAACGGCACTCCGATCGAAAATCAAAATGCCGCAGGAGTTGGTGATTTAGATTTTGATGACGATTTAGGATTTGTAGACTTCTCTATTAATCTGGTAAGTCAGAATGCAGGAAGTGATGTTGTGATCAACACGAATTCATTTACTACGACGGCACAGATTTGCTTCGTCGTAACAGAAGAAGCCATACTCAATGCTGATGTATGTTTTGAAACAGCATGGGCCCGAACAGAGTTGACTGGCGTATATAATCCTTCAGTCCTTGAAGTTGAAGAGTGGGTCAATCCTACAGAATCGAGAGAGCTGTCTCCTACTTCATTTAACGACTTATCATCATCGAGCGGTAACGCAGCTTGTTTTGATGTGTCGTGTGAGACACCATCAGAGACAGGCACAGCAGCATGTCAAGATGGGCAGGACAATGACGACGACGGACTTGTGGATTGTCTTGATCCTAATTGTAGCGAAGTGGCTGAATGTGCAAATACATGTGCGGCTCAAGCACCAACATTAAGCGGCAATTAATAATAAGATTATATCACACTCATAGACAAGCATAAGTAATGATGAGCAGGAACAAAGTATTAAATACTACAGTAAGCCCTGAACCGTCTATCAACTCGTGCTTGATCGAACTTACATCTGCCCTTAAGGAGGGTGACAAAAGCTTAAGCACCATGATTAGATATATATTATTTCCGGTAATAATCTTAATGAGTATCAGCACTCAGACAATTGCTCAAAATTGCGACTTCCAGACAGGTATCGTGAGCTTTGATGCAAGAGGAGGCAATACGACGAGTTTATATAACACCGAATATGCATTGACTAACTTGAATGGAGACATTCTCGATATCAGCGATGAACCCACTTTTACCATCGATGAACAAGGCTATTTTGCAGTATTCGCTGTGAACTATCTGATTACTGGCGGAATCGTCGATTTTGCCGTAGGCAGCAATATAGATATCGTTGTAGGAGACTGTGTAGATATCAGCGAACCGATCACCTTTTCTGTATGTGAGGCTCTGGAGCCCTGTAACTTTTGCGTGGGCCAAAATGTGGTTTTAGATGCAACTGGAGGATCCAATGATCCAGACTTTTCGACAGTTTATGTACTTGTAGGAGATGATGGCAATATAGTAGCTATTGAGGATACTCCAGAATTTGGAATGCTGGAGGAAGGAGTTTTTGCCGCATTTGCTGTCACTTTTGAAACAGGAGCGGGCATTCAAGGATTAGAGATCGGAGAGGCATTGATAGATATCGAATCTACCTGTCACGATATAAGTGAAGGAATTATAGTCGATGTATGCGAAATACTTTCGCCAACTATATTCTTTGATCTTCAAGGATGTAACATTACTGAAACGGCCATCCTAGCCGTAGAAGAAGGATTTGACAACGTGCTTTGGAGCACGGGCTCAACAGAAACATTTATTGTAGTAGATGCTAATTTACCGATGACCTATACCGTTACGGTCTCTCTTGAATCTGGCTGTACGGGTACAGCAAGTCAAGAAATCACCGGTAACGAAGTAGCGAACATAGGAGATTTTGTTTGGGAAGACAATAACGGTAATGGGATGCAAGACCCTGATGAAACGGGTGTGAATGGTGTTACAGTAAATCTCTTTGCAGATTTTAATAATGATGGACAACCAGATATTCCAGATTTTCCTTCGTGTACAACTACAACAGCTAACAATCCTACTACTGGAGAGCCGGGCTATTATAGTTTTGATGTCTATGAGGCGTCTTATGTTGTGCAGTTCGTAGCGCCAACTGGCTTTACATTCACTCCACAGGCACAAGGTGGGGATCGAACAACAGATAGTGATGTCAATCCAGCAACTGGACTGAGCAGTACGATTGCGATTAGTGCGGGTCAAAACCTCTTGGATATAGATGCAGGGTTTTTCACAACGAGCGGTTTAGGTGGTGTAGTTTTTAACGATGTCAATGCCAACGGAGTCTTCGACGAAGGTGAAGTAGGTGTCGATGATATTGTGATCACTTTATTTGATATAAATGGAGAAGTGGTGGGCACCCTGAATACAAGTACCAACGGGGAGACTGGAGAGGTAGGAAGCTTTTGCTTTGAGGATTTGCCGCCAGCAGTATTTTTTGCTGAAATCTCACTACCAGAAGGTGATGTATTGAGTCCTGCCAATGGCGGAGGGAATGACGATCTCGATAGCGATGCCGACGAATCAAATGGCCCAGGGACAACAGGCCTTATAGACCTTTCACCTGGTGTAAAAACTGATAATGTGGATTTTGGTATCTATGAGGGTGGTATAATTTGTGGCATTGTATGGCAAGAGACTGGTGCTGAGGAAAATTCAGTATTTAATGAGGGTGTTGATACACCAGTGGAAGGAACACAATTAGAATTAATCAGTTTAGATAATAACAATGAAGTGATACAACTTGCCTCTACTGATAGTGATGGAAGTTACTGTTTTACAGCGGTACCTACCGGATCATTTCAAGTACGTCCGCGTGCATCGAGTGCCGCTGATAGTTATGTAGAGCAAGGTGTAGGAGACGATCCATTGTTAGACAGTGATATTAACCCTAACACCCTCATATCAGATGTATTCTTTTTAGATCCGGGAGAGCAATTGTTTGGTATTAATGCAGGATTGAGGTTTGGTGTATTACCGATAGACCTGATCAGCTTTACAGGATTTTGGGATCGAGGATTTGATGAGATTGTATTGGAGTGGTCGACTGCTGTTGAGATCAACAATGAGAAATTTGTTATCGAGCGGGTTGTTGGCGAGTCAGGAGAATTTGAGGAAATAGCCGAAGTCGCAGGAGCAGGCAATAGCACTTCTGTAGTCAGTTATAAATTGTCTGATGAGGACATAGCTCTAAGTGCGAATTACTACTATCGCTTGAAGCAAGTTGATTTTGATGGAGGATTTGAATACTCTGATATCATAGTTGTGAATATTGAACGCAATGAGTCTGTCGCATTTAGCATATACCCTAATCCAGCGGTTAATTTTGTAACGGTAGACGTTACATTAGACGAGGGCGCTCTTGCGAGTGCCTATCTGACAAATATTCAGGGTAAGGTGGTTAAAGTATGGTCAGATCAAGGAATCTATAAAAATAATAGCACGCTAACATTAGCGATAGATGAGGTGCCATTAGGCCAATATATGTTGTCTATTACCGTAGGTTCAGAAGTACATAATTCACTTCTGCTCGTTACCAAGTAACTCTATCGAATTAGGAACAATAAAAAAG
>CAZJTO010000208.1:0-4879 GCA_964548935.1 uncultured Saprospiraceae bacterium | reverse complement strand
TAAGTACCTATCAGAATTAACATCAATGTAGGAATGAGTAGTAAGAGCCTATTAGCAATCAGCGGCAACATATCTACTTAATCAAGAAGGCCTGAAGGCATTGACAAAAAAGCCCGGTCGCTTAGAAGAAATAACTGGCTGAAACTTTTTAGATACCACAAATTTTTCGAGTGGTGCGTATAAGAATATGACCGCCTGATCTTCTGCGATCTCTCTTTGGACAGCATGGTATGCCTTGGTTCGTTCCTCTTCATCATCCGTATACTGAATGGTTTCAATTAATTCGTCAACCTCAACATCAGAGTAACCAGCCAAATTAGATCCTCCAACCCCGATCTGCTCAGAGTGAAAACTAGGATAAAGATCTGTACGACCCTCGCCCGTAAGTGCTTGAGCTGTAATCTCATAGTCACCTGGTATAATGTTTTCTTGGCGATAAGCAGCACCGGACTTAGTGATAAGCTCAATATTGATGCCCGCCTCGAGCGCACTTTCTTTGAGTAGTGTGGAGATCACTGTACTCAACGGTGACCCAGTGATGAAAAATCTTAAATTCAACTCTTGCCCGTCTTTTTCAACGATGCCGTCACCATCTATATCTTTCCATCCACCCTCAACTAACAATTTTCTTGCGAGATCAATATCATACTCAGGTGATGGAATTGAATTTATATAGCCAGATTGACTGGGACCTAAAGGGCCAGCTATTTTCTGACCTAAACCTTTTTCTTGTTGGTTGATAATTCTATCGACATCCATGCTGTGCGCAAGGGCTTTTCTAACATTGATATCTGCTAATCGTGGATCCTGATTATTAAGTAACAAATAATATATCCTTGGTAATTGAGGGGTATGGAAACTGTATTGCTCAGTAATGCTCAAATCTTGTTGCAAGTCTAAGTATGATTGACTGGGAATTTTTGCTAAGGATATCACATCAATTTCACCATTCTTAAGCTGTGTGATCGCTACTGTAGCATCTGCTATAATCTGATATATGATCCGATCCGGATTGGCAGCTAACAAGGGTCGATTGGGATATTGACCTCCCCACCAGTTTTCCTTTCTTTCTAATACGATGAACTGTCCTGGCTCCCATTGTTTCAAGCGATAGGGGCCTGCTCCATCGATAATAGGCTCACGAGAATACTTTGCACTGCTGAACTCTCGAGCCACATCGGAGAGCGTACTGTCAGCAACAATCACTTCATCATCCATATTACGTAGATCCTCATAAGTGTATTTACCAAGCCTACCTTCCTGATCATATATATGACTCGGGAAAATCTCAGCAGACAGAAAGCCATCTACCGTCAAGAAGTAATCTCCTATGGTCGTAACCGTAAACTTCTTTGGATTGCTCTCGTCGATATCGATACTTTTTAATTCCTGAGTCAGTTGCTTCCAGGCGGGAGCATTAATACCTGACAGTTTCGTAAGCTTCATAGTAAACACTACATCATGAGCTGTCACAGGAGACCCATCCCCCCAGATCGCTTCAGGCAAGATTTCAATCTCCATTACCTTTTCGGTGCTGCCTTCATCATTGACAGTTGTTCTTATTTGGGGCATCTCAATTGCTAACACGGGCACCCACTCTCCACTGATCGGGTCGTAATCGCACAGGGATAGATACATGTGCTCCATAACCGTGTTGGCTTCGGGTAGTAAATATAGCATAGGATTCAGACGTTGTGGTTCTTTCTCTAGTCGCACAACTACTTGGTCGAGACTTGACTCCTTGGTGGATTTGTCCGTCTGGCAGCTACATAGGAGGATGCACACCGCCGTAAGAATGAACAGAATTCTAGTGAGCATGGGCTTTCTTAAGATTATTAAATACAAAAACAGAAAGGTACAGATAAACAAACAGACTATAAATGCGCTTTGTAAAATCATAAGCTATATATCCATGTCAAATAACGTTTTAATTGCAGGCGGCTCAGGGTCCGTAGGAATGCATCTCACTCCTTACTTACAAGACCGAGGATATGTAGTCAAAATTCTCAGCCGTGATAAGGAAAGATGTGATCGAGAAAAGGCCTTCCTCTATTGGCATCCTAGTAGCAATATCTTCGATATCGGGGATTTCGTTCCAGATCACGTGATTAATCTTTCTGGTGCCGGTGTCGCTGATCAGAAATGGACCAAGAAAAGAAAGAAAATTGTTATCGACAGTAGGACGAAGAGTACCGAATACTTAATTCACAACCTTGGTCGTAGAGGTATTAAGCTAACATCATTCGTCTCCGCCTCTGCGGTGGGATACTATGGACATACAGGCAATAACATTGCCTCCGAAGAAGATAAGCCTCATAACCACGAATTTTTGTCTGAAGTGTGTCAGCTATGGGAGGAGGCCGCCATGCCTGCTACAGAGCTAACCGAAAAATTCTCTATACTCCGGATATCCACAGTTCTGAGTAAGGAAGCGGGCGCTCTCGACAAGATGGATAAGACCATTCCATTTGGCATGGCTAACTACTTGGGGAGTGGCAAACAATACCTTCCGTGGATTCATATGAAAGATGTATCTGGATTCATCCATTATTGCATGACCAATAAGATGCCACATACTATATACAATACCTCTGCTCCAGAAGAACATACCAATTATGAATTTACCGACATATTGCGAAAAGCAGTTAATAAAAAGGCCTTGCTTATGCCCGCACCAACATTGTCGATAAAGTTGTTGTTTGGTGAGATGTCACGTGTCGTACTCAATAGCAGCCGAGTTTCTACAGATCGGATCACGAACAGTGGATATGAATTTTATTTCCCAGACCTCACAAGTGCCTTGCGAGATATATACCAATCTTAGTGCTTCTCGAAAACTTCGATCTCTTTACTAACCGTGATTAGGTCCGTAAACTTTCCTTTAAACCTTGTAGCACGTACCATATGATTATCGATCCAATGGTAGTTTCCTCCACGAGGCTTATTCATGAGTAAGCCATGATACTTGAAGCCATGTTTTTTAAGCCATGTTTCAGTTACCGAGCGATGCTCCTCAGTGCGTGAGGTGAAGAAGGTAATGATATGCCCTTCATCAAACCACTTATTCAAAATATCCAAGGCATCAGGATATGGCTCACAAGTCACCATTCGCTCTGGCTCTTCATTCGGTACGTCGTCCGTAACTGTCCCATCGATATCGATTAAATAATTCTTGACATCTTCAGGTAGTATTGGGCTTAGTGTTTTGCCATCATCCCCTTTTATCTCTTTAAGATTACTCATAGTCATTAAAAATTTAGAAAGTCTTCTGGATTAAGTGGTTTCCCACTATGCCATAACTCGAAATGGAGATGCGGACCGCTCGAAAGTGTTCCTGTATTGCCAATAATAGCAATCGCCTCTCCCGCTTGAACAAAAGTACCTTTCTCTTTTAATAAAATTGAGTTATGCTTATAAAATGACAAAATATTGCCCTCGTGCTGTACCCCAATAGTGTATCCCGTCTCGAGATCCCAGCCTGAACTAAATACATACCCATCCATTATTGCATTAATCGGACTACTCTTTGGAGCGAGTATGTCTATGCCATAGTGCTTGATTTCAGGTCTAAATTGAGAACTGACAATACCTTGTACAGGTAAAATCACCTCAGCTGAAAGCCATGTGTCATATATATCGTGGTTTATAGAGATATCATTCTTGATGGATTTATTCTTATTCGTTCTTGGTATCCTATTAGGTTGCACCGATGAATTATTAGTTGTGGTATTGATTGGGTTATAGTCGGGAAGTTTGGAGATATCTGGTATAGTCAGCATCGTCCTAACAGCAGAAAGATAGGTGTCTTGGGCGTTCAACTCGTTATCAAGGTCATCTATTTTCTCAACCAACTTTATGAAATCTGCATTGGCTTCAATTTTACCATAACCAGGGATCAAGTTTTTAAGTGGTGTAAAGGCAAACAGTGTATAGAACCCAATTAAGAGGATTAGGCAAGCCATGCTTATCAATCCATAGATACTCCTGAGGCTAAGATCAAATGAACGGACTTCTTGAAACGTATCAGAGGTAAATACCACTAAGCGATACTCTTCTTTCAATCGTTGAAAAAATCCATCCTTTTCTTCACTATTCTCATTCATTGGCACAAATGTATCTTATAATAAAATAGAAATAAAACGGTTATTGTATTGCCTGTTATATAAGGTCATACAGTTCAATCACTGCACCATGGATTAAATCATAAGTGTTAGAAACATTGGGCAGCGTTATTTGGCAGAGTTATGGGAGTAATAAACGATTCAAAAGACCCACTCATGATGATCAAACGAGGACTTCTTTTTAATGCTATTTTGATTTTTATTGCGGCAGGGAGTTTCAGCTTCCTAAGCTCTTGCTCTTCAGCGCAAAAAAATAAAGATGAAGTAGGATTTGTCGGTCGCAAGTTTCACGATCTCACAGCTCGCTATAATGGATATTTTAATGCAAATGAGCTGTATAAAGAGAGTAAGCTTCAGTTAGAAAACGGATATCAAGATAACTACAATAATATACTCAATATATATCCCTACGAGTCGGTAGAAAACCCAGAATCCGTAAAAGAAAATATGGATCAGGCCATCGAGAAAGTCATCAAGGTCTCAACACTCCATGAAGTGAGCAAATGGGTAGATGATTGTTATGTGCTCATGGGTAAGGCTCAGTATCTCAAAGGTGACTATGAATCTGCTCAAGAAACGTTTGCCTACTTTGTCGACGACTTTAATCCAAAGGATCCAGATTCTCGGGTTTATATCTCACCAGATCGAGAAGAAAACGCCAAAGCGCGCAAAAAAGAAAAAGAAAGAGAAAGAAAAATCCAACAGCAGGAGCGAGACCAGGCGCGAAAAGAAGCCGAGAAGGCTCGAGAAGCCGAGAA
>CAZJTO010000207.1:0-4887 GCA_964548935.1 uncultured Saprospiraceae bacterium | reverse complement strand
GCTTGCTTTGACAACTTCCCATCTAGTTGTTCTGACAATTCTCTCATCGACCAACCCTTCATAGTTCGGGCCATCTTGAGACGTTGAGGAAAATTATTCATGTCAGAGATTTTTGTATCAAGGGATGATTAGTCGTTCTCGGATTTCTCCTTCAAATGGGTGTCACAAAGGTAATTGAAATACCGCAATTGGTAGATAAAAGAATTTATTAATCATTTTTTGTCTACCAATAAATATCGAAAATCTGAGTAGATAGGTTTTACTAAAATCACGCAAAAGCTATGCGTATTGAATTATGCATGGCTTTTAAATGGGTATGTTATAAGTTTCAATAAGTAAGTGAGATACTACTCAATCCGATTTCCCCTCGCACGCTCTGAGTTGACATTGACTTTGCGAGCTTTCTTTAGGTCTACCTGTAGGGCTGCATAGGCACTGGCAGTGCTGGTCTCATAGATACGATCGCCGTAAGTAACCTCACCATAGCGACGTTTCCACTCTTTGGCGAGTAGTACATAGCGTCCATTAGCCTTTGGACTAGCGCCAAAAACTAAGTATTTACTATCATCATCGGAATCAAATGATACCACGAACTTATCCCGCTCGGGAGTATCAATAAGAATACCGGGGGTGCCAGCTTTTATAACGACCTCTTCAATTTTACTGCCATCAACGATACGGATTTTGCCGCCAGTAATCTGGCTGCTCTCACCGCTCAGTCTACGTTGAAGCACGATATCCTCTGATACATAGAACTGGATGCGCTCGAGTTCGGTATCGCTCCATCTGTTTTCACGATACAAGTCTTCTGTAAAGTACTTGAGGTTATTACTACATGAAGACATGGCTATAAGTCCTATCAGAAGAAGTCCGAAGTATGAAGTGTTCTTGCTCATAGTATAGTGGTTGTGTTACAATATAACGAACACAGCCAATCCTTGCATAGCTCTTAAAAAAGCTTTAACCCTTATGAAGTTGACTTAACAAAATCTTATCACGATCGTGCATTCATGGCAGTGCGATTATCCCTTTCGGCCACTCATTTTTAATTCACCTTCAACTTGCGCTTAGCCTTAAAAAAATCAGTTACCAGTGCGCCACACTCCTGACTCAGGATACCAAACTCAAGTTTTGTTTTTGGGTGCAGGAGCCCTTTTCCATATTTCATGAAGCCATATTTGGGATCTTCGGCACCATAGACGATTCTTCCTACTTGTGACCATTTGGCAGCGCCACCACACATAACGCAAGGTTCGAGGGTGACATATAATGTACAATCCTTCAGGTATTTATTGCCTAAGTATGATGAGGCTGCTGTGATGGCCAGCATTTCGGCATGAGCCGTGGTGTCATTCAATTTTTCGGTTTGGTTATAAGCCCGCGAGATGATCCGATCGCTAGCGACTACTACTGCGCCGATAGGAACTTCGCCTTCGTCGAGTGCTTTGAGAGCCTGTTTATAGGCCTGTTGCATGAAATATTCGTCCGTGTACAACTCCATGCTACAAATATTTTAATAATCTATTTAATGACGACAGACGACGGTGGGAATAATTGTGCAGAGAGAATTTTTTTTGATAATAGTATTACTTTTGTGCATGGATAACGTTACCACACCATTCAGCCCAATCGTCGAGGCACTCACATTCGACGATGTACTTTTAGTGCCGCAGTATTCACAAGTTTTACCTCGAGATGTATCGATCAAGTCTCAGCTCACCCGTGAGCTAACAATCAACGTGCCCATCGTTTCTGCAGCTATGGACACCGTGACAGAGTATAATTTGGCCATAGCCATGGCAAGAGAAGGCGGCATTGGGATTATCCATAAAAACATGGATATCACTGCCCAGGCAGAACAGGTGCGCAAGGTAAAACGGTCAGAAAGTGGAATGATCATCGATCCTGTCACCCTCACTCCAGAGGCGACACTTCAAGATGCTCATGACCTCATGCGTACCTACAAGATTGGGGGGATACCCGTAGTCAATAAGAGTAAGAAGCTCGTTGGAATCTTGACGAATAGAGATCTAAGATTTGAAAACAATCTGGGACGGCAGGTCAAAGAAATCATGACCAAAGAGAACCTCATTACGGCGCCAATCGGTACGAATTTAGAACAGGCAGAAGCTATACTTCAAGAGCATAAGATCGAAAAGTTACCTGTAGTTGACGATAAGAACACACTACTTGGTCTCATCACCTACAAGGATATTATCAAGGTAGAAAGCTATCCTAATGCGAGTAAGGACAGTCATGGAAGATTGCTCGTAGGGGCTGCAGTAGGTATTAGCTCCGACACCTTTGATCGTGTCGAAGCCCTCCAGAAGGTAGGCGTAGATGTGATCATAGTTGATACAGCTCATGGACATAGCCAAGGAGTCTTGAAGTGTATCAAAGAAGTGAAATCTAAGTTCAAAGATCTCCAAATTGTCGGCGGCAATGTAGCCACTGAAGCAGGTGCTCAAGCATTGATAGACCATGGAGTGGACGGTATAAAAGTAGGAGTAGGACCTGGTAGTATTTGTACTACCCGTATTGTTGCTGGTGTCGGTGTGCCGCAACTGAGTGCCATCATGAATGCCGCTAAAGCGGGCCTTAAGGCTGGTGTGCCTATCATAGGTGATGGGGGCATCCGATATACAGGCGATATAGCTAAGGCATTGGCTGCAGGAGCAAGCACGATTATGGGCGGATCTCTATTCGCTGGGACCGAAGAGGCTCCTGGTGAAACTGTAATCTATGATGGGCGAAAATTTAAGGTCTATAGAGGTATGGGTTCATTAGGTGCGATGCAAAAAGGATCTAAGGATCGCTATTTTCAAGATGCAGAGGACGATGTCAAAAAACTGGTCCCTGAAGGTATCGAAGGAAGAGTGCCTTTTAAGGGTACGATCTCAGAGGTAATGGTGCAATACACTGGTGGACTACGAGCGAGTATGGGATATTGTGGAGCTAAAGATGTCCCAGCCCTTCAAGGATCTCCGCTTGTTAAGATTACCAGCTCGGGAGTATTGGAGAGTCATCCTCATAATATTACCATCACTAAAGAGTCGCCTAATTATACTCGACGAGGATAAGATATTAACACAGGACTATTATCTCAACGATGATATCCTCTATATGGCACAGAACCTCTTAGGAAAGGTGATTGCCAGTACTATCGATGGTCAGTTGGTCGCTGGTCGTATCGTAGAGACGGAAGCTTATCGCGCCTCGGATGACAAGGGCAGCCACGCCTATCCGAATAAGCGCACTAAGAGAACGGCACATCAGTTTGAACCCGGAGGAAACAGCTATGTATACTTGTGCTATGGTATTCATCACCTGTTCAATGTCATAACAGGTCCTAAAGACCAAGGACATGTTGTACTAATCAGAGCGGTTGAACTCACCACAGGTCTTGAAATAGCCAAGTCTCGACGAAAAATAAAAGGCGCCAATGAAAATTTGACCAATGGGCCGGGTAAATGGACTCAAGCCTTTGGGATTACCACAGCATTGGACAACAGATCTTTATACGATGCTGATGCGCCAATACAACTATATGATGCAGAGGTGGTGCATACGGATTCTATCCTAGCAGGTCCACGTGTCGGCATTGCCTACGCCGAAGAGTGTGCTCACTGGCCCTGGCGATTCACAATAAAGGATAATCGGTGGACGAGTAAGCCTGATGTGGTTAACTATTGAGATAATATCTCGCAAAGGCGCAAAGACCGCAAAGAATTCATCTTCTCGGAAAGCGCAGTGATATGCTTTAGCGAAGACACATAAGACAAAGGGATTCTAACCTTACTCTGAACCTATCAAATACTCCTCTTCACTTGCCCAAAGTCCTCCATACTCTAGTGCAATAGTCCGGTCCTTAGATACCTTGACATATTCAGGATCAGAGGTCATATCGATGAAATTTTGGAGTGTAGGATACTTCACGAGCATCACCACATGTGCTTGATCTTGATCATCTCCGATCAGCGTGCCTTTTACCTGTCCTCTCCAAATGAGCTTAGCCCCATGCTTCTTCATAAATGGAAGTGTATTCAAGCCATATCTCGTGTATGCCTCAACTCCTGTCTCATTGCCATTTCCTGTCTTGCCCTTAAATTTTAAAACATTGATCATAGTTACGGGTGTATCCTTCGGATAGCTGGCAACCAATTTTCTGAACTGTTCTTTAGTAGGATGTATCTGATTAGTTAAATGCATGGTCTATGTGTTTTTGATGAATTCAATCATGAGTTTTGCGATTTCGGGACCTTTGTCCTCTTGTAAAAAATGTCCAGCACCTTCGATGATGGTATGTTGTTGTCCTTTAGCTCCGGGTATTAATTTTTGAAAAGGCTTGTGTCCTCCTTTAGTAATAGGATCACTATCGCTAAATAACGTTAATGTCGGTTTATCCCACTGCATGAGCACTCCCCAGGCCTTTTTGTTGTTGCCTGCTTCTGGATCGTCTGTTGTGGTTGGTACCAAAGAAGGAAATATCTTAGCGCCTGCCATATAGGATGGGTCTGGATATGGCGCCTCATATGCGGCTATTTCTGCGTCTGAAAGTTTGCGAACTGTGCTATTCTGAAGGATTTTACCAACTGGCAAGACCTCGACAGTCTGACTGAATTTTTGCCATTGTAAGAATACCTCGGGGAATTTGTGCTCACCCGTCGAGAGTCCAGTATTGCTAACCACGAGACGATCAAATTTATCGGGTTGTGCCACTAAGAGACGCAGTCCTATAAATCCACCCCAATCCTGACAGAATAGGTTGATTCCAGAAATATCCAGATTATCTAACCAAGTCGTCAT
This sequence comes from uncultured Saprospiraceae bacterium, assembly GCA_964548935.1. Lineage (GTDB taxonomy): Bacteria > Bacteroidota > Bacteroidia > Chitinophagales > Saprospiraceae > GYS-P2D. The sequence continues at coordinate 81 of CAZJTO010000207.1, read as the reverse complement.
CCAGCTAATATGACTGGCGTAAGTGTAGTCTGACAGCTCTGTAGGTTTAGAAGATTTCCCAAAACCAATGAGATCTGGAGC
>CAZJTO010000206.1:0-4930 GCA_964548935.1 uncultured Saprospiraceae bacterium | reverse complement strand
ATGGGGAATGGCATGGGAATGGGCATGGATACCACCACGACGACAATATGGATGGGCGAAGAGTTGACTTTTACTCTAGCCGATAATGTTGATTTTATGGCGCCGGGTAATCAGGATACCCTCACAGCTAATGTGATCATCACAAGAGCGGCTGATCGAGGACCGATATTCAATCTAGCAGCTGAGACTGAAGGAGATCAGAACTCAAGTCCCGCCGGTACCGAGTGGGCCCTAGGGCGTACCGATGATCTGGATGGATTGGAGTTTGCACCATTTAGAGAGGCTATAGGTGGGCGTCTGCAAGATGTAGTTGGCATGGAACTAGTGTTGCACTTAATAGAGGACAATATCTTCCTAAATGTCACTTTTACAGCATGGACTGTAGGACGTGATAATGGTGGTGGCTTCTCTTATAATAGAGCAACGCCATAAGACTTCTTAGGAGCAATCTGTTATGGTATCGAAGTGAAAAGATCGGCAAAAAAGATGCAGATAATGGGATTCACAACAATCCTTACCTACAACAAAAATGGAGCAAATGGGTAACTCATCAGATGCTACCAAAGTTTGGTAGTGTCTAATGAGTTAGCTCTTACTCAGTCATAAAGCATCAGTGATCAATGTGGTAACCAATCCCTCAATAATCCATATACGTAGGTCCCTAATATAGCACTGAGTATAACTATTATAAATACTGAAAATCCATTGCCTACTAAGGTATACATAGGACCAGGACAAGCTCCACTGAGTGCCCATCCTAATCCGAAGATGATTCCTCCAAATAGATAGCGACGTATACTGTACGCCTTATCGGCAAGATGAATCGGATCGCCATTGTATGCCTTAAGTTGCTTCCTCTTAATCAATTGTATGATTACTACGCCGACCGCCAGAGCAGAGCCAATGATGCCATACATATGAAAGGATTGAAATCGAAACATCTCTTGAATGCGGTACCATGATATGGCCTCAGACTTCGTCATGATGATACCAAAGAAAATCCCGATCAATAGAAACTTTATATACTTCATAATCTGCTAAAATATTAGGGGGAACAAAACGAAGGTCATAAACAGACCTCCTATGAAAAAACCAATTACCGCGATCAACGAAGGCACTTGAAGATTGGAGAGACCGGTGATCGCATGTCCCGAGGTACATCCTCCTGCCCAACGAGCTCCAAATCCTACTAAAAATCCCCCGACAACCATGATTAAAAAGCCTTTGATCGTAAGTAAGCTGCCCCAATTGAAAATTGCTGTAGGCGCATAATCTCCATTAAATGATATATCTAATTCACCCAGATCTGTGACAGTATTATTGCTAAGCTGTAGTGCTTCAGGGTTAGCCAGTACCGTGGTACTGATAAAGCCTCCTATAATTGCCCCCAAGGCAAAAACGAGATTCCACCGTTCTGCCTTCCAGTCAAATCTAAAAAACTCGCTATGACTACCTGCTCCTGCTATAGCACAGGCGCTGCGCAATGTAGAGCTCACTCCAAAGCCCCCACCGACCCACAACAGCATAAACATAACTACGGCTATAAGCGGTCCCGACACATACCAGGGCCAGGCTTGTGAAATAAAATTTATGATATCCATATAGATTATAGTTTAAAGAGAGATTGGTTAAAAATTATAGTGTTGTAGGGCATACATAGGCGGTAATGGGCGTCTCCGTATTCTTAATAGCCTTAAATCCTCCTTGTACGTCGATCATATTGTGTATACCACGTGACTTGAGAATGGAAGAGGCAATCATAGACCTGTATCCTCCTGCACAGTGTATATAGAATGGTTCGGACTTAGGGAATGATGCCAGATGATCATTGATCGAACTTAGCGGAGCATTTTGTGCTTCCTCTACATGTTCAGATTGGAATTCAGTATCCTTTCTTACGTCAAAGACTCTACTCTTAATGTCTTGGTATTTCTCATGTAGTGATGATGCAGGTACCGAATCAACCGTATCCGTATCAAATCCAGCATCCTCCCATGCATCTACGCCGCCACTGAGATACCCCAAGGTATTGTCAAATCCTACACGAGAAAGCCTGGTTATGGCTTCTTCTTCTCTACCTTCAGGAGCAATCAATAGGATTGGCTGCTTGACATCTATAATGAGCTCTCCTACCCAAGGGGCAAAAGACCCATCCAGTCCGATAAAAATACTGTTGGGGATATGCCCTGTAGAGAAGTCAAAAGGTGTCCTGACGTCTAACATGACAGCATCTGTTTCATTAGCCAATAATTCAAATTCTCTCGGGGAAAGAGGCTTCATCCCAGTCCCTATAATCTCCTCTATGTCGCCATAGCCTTCCTTATTTAACTTCACATTGAGTGGAAAGTAGGCTGGCGGTGGGCGTAATCCATCTGTGACCTCCTTGATGAATTCTGCACGAGTCATATCCGCCCTCAGGGCATAGTTCATTTTCTTCTGATTACCCAGGGTGTCTACGGTTTCTTTCATCATGTTTTTGCCACATGCTGATCCTGCGCCATGAGCGGGGTATACGATGATATCATCAGGCAGTGGCATGATCTTATTGCGCAAGCTATCATAGGAATGTCCCGCAAGATCTTCCATGGTCATATCAGCTCCTTTTTGTGCCAAGTCAGGTCGCCCTACATCTCCTAAAAAAAGTGTATCCCCTGTAAATATGGCATGCTCTTTACCCTGCTCATCGAGCAATAGATACGTAGTGCTTTCCATCGTATGACCTGGTGTATGGAGTACTATGATCGTAACTGATCCTATCTTGAACTCCTCCCCATCCACAGCGATATGTGCTTCAAAACTGGGGTTAGCATTGGGTCCGTATATGATAGGCGCACCTGTTTTATCTGCTAAGGTGACATGGCCGCTGACAAAGTCAGCATGAAAGTGTGTCTCAAAAATATATTTGATCGTGACATTATCATGTTGAGCTCGATCCAAATATGGGCCCACCTCTCTGAGAGGATCTATGATCGCCGCCTCTCCATTGCTGTGAATATAATAGGCCCCTTGGGCCAAACATCCCGTATAAATCTGTTCTATTACCATATTTTGGAATTATCTCTAATTAGTTGTTTTGAAATAAGTACTTATCCAGATTACCAAGTGAGTCTGAATTCTTTGAATCCATCGCATCACTGACATTGAGAAAAAAGTTCTCCTCGCCAATCAATTTGACAAAACCATTCTTGTGAAATAGATCTCGTACTGGACCTTTTATATCTGCGAACTGCAATGATATGTTCATCTCATGGAGTTTCTCAAAAAGCTCCAGGAGCATATTGATCGCACTCGTATCAACATGGTGGATTCCTCCTCCATCAATAATGAGTCTCTTTAACCCACTTCTTTCGTTTACCCTATTTAAAATGGTTTCTTTAAATGAACTACAGTTGGCGAAAAACAGCGGTGCATCATATCTAAGAATCATAGCCTCTTGTACGGTATCTAATTCATCAAACCGAGCCAGATTTCTATAAGTGTTAGAATCTGGAATCTGTCCCAGTTCAGCAATATGTGGATCAGATAATCTATACATCATAAGCATAACAGACACACCTACTCCTACTAGTAACCCTGCCTCTATACTGATGAAAATAGTCGCCAAAAAGGTGACAATGAAAGCAAGGAAATCATGCTTGTCTGTAACCCATAAATGCCTAGCTTCTTTATAATCAAATAGTCCCAAAACTGCTACAAGGATGATCGCAGCAAGTACGGCCTTAGGTAGGTAATAGAAATAGGAGGTTAGAAATAGAAGAGTAAGCATTACCAAAAGGGCACTTACTATAGCCGCCATCCCAGATTTGGCTCCAGATTGATCATTAACCGCAGTTCTAGAGAATCCACCAGTTACGGGAAATGCACTGAAAAAAGAACCCACGATATTCGCCATACCCAAGCCTATGAGTTCTTGATTTGGGTCGATGTCATAGTTCTTATGTTTGGATTGAATAGACTTAGCCACGGCGTATGACTCCATATAACTAATCAAAGAAATAGCGATGGCTATAGGCAATAGTTCTGTGAGTGCCTCAACAGTCACGAGTGGTATACTAAGAGTAGGTAATCCTGCAGGAACATCTTTTATAATTTGTACTCCCGCAGAATCCAATCCATAAAAATGGACAATGCCTATACCCAAAAAGACAATAATCAATGGCGTAGGAATCTTTCCGTTGATTTTTTTGAGTAGGACGATGAGGATTATAGACGATAATCCAATTATCAAAGTAGGGATATTGATATCTGAAAACCCATTCACGACACTCCCGATCGTTTCATGAATTTTTCCTTTCTCTAACTCTAATCCTAATAGGTTGCCAAATTGACTAAAACCAATGATAAGTGCGGCAGCAGAGGTAAAGCCAGCAATAACAGGATGAGATATCAGATTGACCAGAAAGCCAAGCCTCAGAGCTCCCATTAAAAACTGGATGATACCGATCATTAAAGCCAGCAAAATAGCATAGTTGATAAACTGAGCTGAGCCAATCTCACATATTGCTCCAACCCCACTCGCTACCAGTAGCGAAACCATCGCTACTGGTCCAATAGCTAGCTGTCGAGAAGTTCCTAAGATGGCATATATGATCAAAGGAATCGTCGACGCATAGAGCCCATAAATGGGTGGTAGTCCAGCAAGCATCGCATAGGCCATTCCTTGAGGGATCAACATTACACCCACCGTGATCCCAGCTATTGTATCATCGACAAGAGATGCTCGATCGTAGTCTTTAGTCCAGGATAGTATCGGCAGGTATTTTCTCATCAGTCTGACATTGTTGTTGGAGCATTCATCAATGTGACTTTCATTATATCAGACTGCACTTCTTCAGACAGTCCAAAAGACTCAACACTGAGGGGTCTTTCACAGAGTAAAAAACTTGCTTTCCGATTTTCTCAGATCTCAACACGCCATTATCCTTCATTT
>CAZJTO010000205.1:0-4944 GCA_964548935.1 uncultured Saprospiraceae bacterium | reverse complement strand
ACCTTGCATGAAAATGCAAAAGGAACAATGGAATTAGAATTAGTTAAGGAGTAGGATCTTACTTCTGAACAAGTAATATAGAAAGCGCAGTTATCGATGATGACTGCGCTTTTTTTGTTTTAACCAGTCACCTTCCTTCATAACTCACCCCGAAAAAACGATGTTTTTTCTTCCCCTCTCTTCAAAAGAGATGGGTCAGAGGAAGGTAAATCACCCTCAAAAATTACACTGATGCCCATGCTCCTTCAACCATTTTTCATGGCGCTTATAGTCCGGCATCACTGACTTGACGATACTCCAATACTTCGGGCTGTGGTTGAGTTCCCTAAGGTGAGCCAGCTCATGCACGAAGACATAATCCTGTACTTCGAGCGGAGCAAATAATGTACGAGTGGAGATATTGATATTACCACTTGATGAGCAGCTACCCCAGTTGCTGGAGTTGTTCTTAAGTCTTACCTGCTTGACAGTTTCTTGAAAGTAGTGTTTGTTAATGGCAGCTATACGTTGAGTAACTCGAGGCTGTTGATCTTGTCCGATCACCCTCGACAGTAGTGTACTGATCGTCTTGCTCTTTTGATGGCTGCTACGAATCTGATTACTGAGCTTAATCAAGATCACACCCGTCTTCTGAAGTTTAGCAGAAGAGGTCTTCCGATCCTCTACCCCAATCTCCAATTGATACACCTTATTAGGCAATACAATCTGATCACCCGAGTGATACTCGGTTACGATGAATCGCTGCTTGATCTCGGGATGCTCATTGAGCTGTTTAGTGATCCACTCCATCGCCCAAGTTTTATAGGACTCCTTGAGGAGAACCCCTTCAATCAATGGGACTCTGAGTATAATCTTATCCTTATTGATGGAGATCCGGTTGTTCTGGCGCCACTCTTGTACGATACGGACGGGTATGTCGATATCATTGATGCGCCATACCGTATCCATTCTCTTAGCCATGCTTGGATTCAAATGTCTTGATTACATCGCACAGTGTCTCCACTCCTTCTCTTGGCATCGCATTGTAGATCGATGCTCTAAAGCCTCCTACAGATCGGTGACCCTTGATTGACATACATCCTGCCTTGGCCGCTGTATCAATAAACGATTGCTCCAAATCCTTATCCTTAATAAGGAAGGTAACATTCATATTAGAGCGATCCTCAGCATCTACCGGACTGTAGAATATATCGCTATTGTCCAGAGTGCTATACAGTAGAGCGGCTTTATCTTGATTGATCTTTTGCATGGCAGCAACACCACCTTGTGCTTTAACCCATCTCATCGTGAGCATACTCACATAGATCGCAAATACTGGAGGCGTATTAAACATGGATGACTTGCCGATGTGTGTGTTATAATCTAACATCGTCGGCACTTCCCTACTTTGTTTTGCCATCAATTCATTGCTGAGGATTGTGAGTGTGGTCCCTGCTGGTCCCATGTTCTTTTGAGCCCCGGCGTAGATCATCCCATAGCGAACCACATCGACAGGCTTACTAAAGATATTAGAAGACATATCGGCTATGAACGGAACCTTGGTATCTGGCAGACTATGATACTCAGTGCCGAAGATGGTATTGTTAGATGTGATATGCACATACTTCAGATCATCTGCGATTCCATATCCTTTGGGGATGTAGTTGAAATTGCGATCCTTCGAACTGGCAAGCGTAATCGTCTCACCAAATCTCTTAGCCTCTTTAATCGCCTTAGTAGACCAGCTACCCGTATCTACATAGCCGGCCTTCTCATCGTCACCAAGAAAATTCATCGCGGCCATAGCAAACTGCGTACTGGCTCCTCCTTGAAGAAAAAGTACTTCATAGCCGCCTGGAATATTCAGTAGTTCTTTTGCCAGAGACTGCGCCTCTTCCATTACAGCGACGAACTCTTTGGAGCGGTGTGAAATCTCTAATATCGAGAACCCTAATCCTCCAAAGTCAACAACTGATTCGGCCGCTTCGGCCATAACTTCTTTTGGCAAGATCGCAGGTCCTGCACTAAAATTGAATTTTTTCATGATGGTTATTCAACTATAAAAATAGACTTAATGTTAGAAAATAACCTACTATGTTATTGATGGATGGCTAGATATATGTCTGTCATATTGAGAGATCGCCCATTAAAAATTTGACTGCTGTCAAGGCTATTTCTTTGTCATCTCAACATTGGGATGCCGTCAGTTCATGTAACTTAGGGCATCGAGAGACAAGAAGACAGATGAGGTTGAGCACTTGCTGTCATTTTGACATTTATTTAACCGATGTAGGGCATTGGCAATCTATTTGACCTCTATAATATCCATTAAGTAACGAAATATGACTTACGACAACTTTACCATAAAGTCTCAAGAACTGATCCTCAGGGCCCAGCAGTTGGCAGGACGATTAGATCAACAGTCGGTGGATACCGTTCACCTTTTAAAAGCGCTGTTCGAAATAGACGAGCAACTGGCAGAATTCCTATTTGGCAAGATGGGTCTTAACACGATTCAGCTCAAAAAAGAACTGAACAACGCTATCGAAGCATTTCCAAAAGTCGAAGGGACTGACAAGAAGTACCTCACTAACGACGCTAACAAAGCGCTGAGCAAAGCCAAAAAGATGATGGCTGAATTTGGCGATGAGTTTATTTCGGTAGAGTTGATCATTGCGGGTATCCTAAATGGTAAAGACAAAGCCTCCAAAATCCTCAAAGACGCCGGAGCGACCGCAGAAAATCTCAAGCAGGCCATTGCTGAACTGAGGAAAGGAAACCCCGTAAAAGATCAACATGGGGATAATTCCTATAACTCACTCAAGAAGTATGCGATCAATCTCAATGAGCGCGCCGAGAGCGGCAAGTTAGATCCGATTATCGGACGCGACGAAGAGATCCGTAGAATCCTACATATACTCTCAAGACGCAAGAAAAACAACCCAATCCTGATCGGCGATGCTGGTGTCGGTAAGACGGCCATAGTTGAAGGGATTGCCTGGCGGATCGTTAAACATGACGTCCCAGAAAAACTACTGTCCAAACAAATCTACTCACTGGATATGGCAGCTCTGATAGCAGGGGCAAAGTTTAAAGGAGAATTCGAAGAGCGCTTGAAAGCAGTGATCAAAGAAGTAAACAGCTCCAATGGTGAGATCATCTTATTCGTTGATGAGATCCATACCCTGATCGGTACTGGTGGTGGCGGTGGTGCCATGGATGCTGCCAACATCCTCAAGCCGGCATTAGCACGTGGAGAGCTACGGACTATCGGAGCAACTACATTTGATGAGTATCAGAAGTACTTCGAAAAGGACAAAGCCCTCGTCAGACGATTTCAGACGGTATTCATCGATGAGCCGAGTGTTGAGGACACGATATCTATCCTGCGAGGTATACAGGATAAGTACGAAGTCTACCATAAGATTGACATCTTAGATGAGGCATTAATCGCCGCTGCGGAGCTATCACATCGATATATCACCGAACGAAAGTTGCCGGACAAAGCCATCGACTTAATAGATGAGGCTGCAGCCAAATTGAGATTGGAGCTAGACTCGGTACCCGAAGAGATTGATGAACTCCAACGTAAGGTGCGTCAGCTTGAGATTGAGCGTGAAGCTATCAGGAGAGAAAAAAACGAGAAAAAAGAAAAGCGCATCAGCGAGAAAATAGCTAACGCCAAGGAGGTTATGGAATCTCGCACAGCCGCATGGAAGAGTGAGAAAGAAATCGTCGATACGGTTCAAAACATCAAGAAGCAACTTGAGGAATTAGAGCAGGCTGCTGACAAGGCAGAGCGCGATAGTGATTTTGAGCAAGTCGCCAAAATCAGATATGGCGATATGAAAGAAAAAGAAGCCATGCTTAAAGTCGCTGAAGAAAAGCTACATGACCTGCCTGAGGACAGCCGATTTACCAATGAAGAGGTAACCGGTAACGACATTGCAGATATCATATCTCGATGGACAGGGATACCCGTAGCTAAGATGCTACAATCCGAAAAAGACAAACTCCTCAAGTTAGAAGAACAAATCGCTGAAATGCTCATCGGTCAGACCGAGGCAGTGGTAGCCGTCTCCGATGCAGTGCGCCGCAGCAGAGCTGGTCTACAAGATGAGAATAAACCCATCGGCTCGTTTATCTTCTTAGGACCAACCGGGGTTGGAAAAACCGAACTGGCCAAGTCCCTAGCACGAGTATTATTCGATGATGAGAATGCCATTACGAGAATCGATATGAGTGAATTTCAAGAGAAGCATTCGGTCTCTCGACTTGTCGGTGCCCCTCCGGGATATGTCGGATATGACGAAGGAGGTCAACTGACTGAAGCGGTCCGTAGGAAGCCTTACTCGATTGTATTATTAGATGAGATTGAAAAAGCACATCCCGATGTGTTCAATATATTGCTCCAAGTCCTCGATGATGGCCGCCTCACCGATAACAAAGGTCGAGTGGCAAACTTCAAAAATGCCATAGTCATCATGACCTCAAATATGGGCGCAGAAACCATCCTCGAAAACTTTGAGGACCTACAAGAGGTTGGTGAAGACCACCGTGCAGACATCATTGAGACAACTAAGGTTGAAGTATTCGAAGTGCTTAAGGAGAGCTTGAGGCCAGAGTTCCTCAATAGGATCGATGAAAAGATCATGTTCTTGCCATTGACTAAAGAGGAGATCAAGAAAATTGCCCTGCTCTTACTCAAGAAAGTCCGAAAAAATCTCGCCAAAAGTGGTATCGCCATGGAACTTGATGATAAAGCCATGGATATGATAGCCGACCTAGGTTATGATCCACAATTCGGTGCAAGACCGCTGAAGAGAGTGATCCAAAAAGAACTCGTCAATGGCCTTTCTAAATTGGTGCTCTCGGGAGAACTGAGCGATGGCGATTTAGTAAAAGTAAGTACAGATAAAATTGGTATCTCCTTCAAAATCGAAGAGGGAGTAAATATTGAGGAAG
>CAZJTO010000204.1:0-4964 GCA_964548935.1 uncultured Saprospiraceae bacterium | reverse complement strand
TTTAAGGAGCATCTGCTTCATAGATCGGAGTAATGGAACCAGATCATCACACTAATTAGAATCATCGTTGAATATCTCGCTTGCTTATGAGTAAATGTTACAGTACCATCGTTATCATTTTGATCGGGATATTGACGTCCTGTGAAGTTCCGCCGCAAAGCCACTCCCAGGCAGAACGCCCCAATGTCATTATCATCCTGACCGATGATCAGGGCTATGGAGACTTGGGTTGTTTTGGTGCTACAGATATAGCGACTCCACACCTTGACAAGTTGGGTAAGGATGGCCTTATCCTTACTGACTTCTATGCAGCACAAGCAGTATGTTCTGCCTCCAGAGCAGGTATTTTGACAGGGTGCTACCCTAACAGAATCGGCGTACACGGTGCCTATATGCCAGATAGTCCCCAAGGCTTACATCCTGCAGAGACAACGATTGCCGAGATGCTCAAAACTCAGGGCTACAAAACAGGAATTTTTGGAAAATGGCACTTGGGTGATCATCCCGATTTCATGCCCTTGAATCAGGGGTTTGATGAATACTTTGGCATCCCCTACTCTAATGATATGTGGCCCCTGCATCCTCAGCAAGGCCCTGTCTTCGACTTTGACCCACTACCGCTGTATCACAATGACAGCGTCATAGATACGCTGATCGATCAGTCCTTGCTCACCACCCATATTACTGAGCGTACTATTGATTTTATCACTCACAATACGGAAGAGCCCTTCTTCGCCTATGTGGCGCATCCTCAACCGCATGTGCCGCTCTATGTCTCGGACAAATTTAAAGGGAAGTCCGAGCGTGGCCTCTATGGCGATGTCATCATGGAAATCGACTGGTCAGTAGGACAGATCGTCGATGCGCTTGTAGAACATGATTTGCTGGACAACACCCTAATCATATTTACCTCAGACAATGGCCCATGGCTCAACTATGGTACACATTCAGGAAGTGCATATCCCTTGCGTGAAGGAAAAGGGACAGCCTGGGAGGGTGGTCAAAGAGAACCCACCATTGTCCATTATCCTAATCAGCTCAAAGGCGGTCGAATCCTGAATACTGCAATGATGAACATCGACATATTGCCAACTATCGCAGAGATCACTTCATCTGACCTTCCAGAAAAAGCAATAGACGGAAAGAGTTTATGGAATATCTGGCAAGGAGAAACCGAGAAGGCCGCTCATGCTGCCTATTATTACTACTACAAGCATAATGAATTGCATGGTGTGAGGTATAAAGATTGGAAGCTGTACTTCCCACATTCCTATAGAACACTGCAGGGTAGATCTGGAAAGGATGACGGCACACCTGTCGACTATAGCCAGGATACCCTAAGAAGCATAGAATTGTATCGGCTATCCACTGATCCGAGTGAGACAACGGATGTGGCGGCTCGAAATCCAGAAATTATTGATACGATAACGACATTAGCCGAGGAGATGAGGCTCGAGCTTGGCGACAACTTACTAGGTGTACAAGGCCGAGGAGTCAGAGCCGCGGGCCAAATCGAGAGCGATAGGTGATAGGTCTATTCACCGTGCATGTTGACTAATCCAAGTAAATAAACACGGGTAGATGGTCTGAGATCTCTCTCATAGCGATGAGGTTCTCACAACGCTGCACGAAGTCAATAGCAGCAGATTCCTGCATCGTATTCTTGTCCTCATTAAAATAAATGTTGTCGATGGGCACGTTGAGATAGTCCCCATCATCACACTCCCGCTTGAGGGTAGTTCTTTGATTAGATAGTGCTGGACGGAAAGAATGGGCATATAAGGGAGTCCAAATACTGTCTTGTTCAGTTAGATTAAAATCTCCCAATAAGACCCAGTTAAACCTAATCCGATTGTCTATTATGAAATTGGATATGGCTTGTACTTCAGATTGAGGATCTCGATTATGCGGTCTGGCATGAAAATTCAATAGGTCATAAGCCTTACCATCCTGCGTAAATCTGGCATAATAGGGTTCTCGATCGCAGAGATCCGATAGTTTATCAACCAGCTTTGGACCATCGCTAATACTGATCTTGCTAGGCTGCCATATATATGCATACCTCTCCGATATCTGTGAAGATGGGCTATCAGTTGGATCACTAACCATATAATCCCATGCAGACCCCATACGGTTCAATTGATCCGCAAGTCGGGCTACTGCTTGCGCCCCTGCTGGATCATGAGCCACTATTTCTTGAATGACGATTAGATCAAAGTCCCTGACAACCTCAGCTATAAAGGTAATCTCCTGATCATCCTTGGTTCCACCAAGATCTTTGATATTCCAAGATACAATGGATACCGCATAGATATCCAACACCATCAACAGGGACAATACAACTAGGAGAACCTTCTTCATAGATTTAGACAAATGACTCTATGTGCGACCTGGATCCACAGCATACCTGCGACCTCCGGCACATGAGCGCAAAGTTACATATTAAATACATTCTTAATATATAAAACGGGCAAGCGCTATACCATCAAGTCAAGCGCTTGCCGTTTATGAGATTCTACGATGACAGGGGTGTCATTCATTCTCAGGTTGTATAAGGCAAATATAGTTGAGCCCATGCGGCGTATTTGCATGGTAATTTTTTGATTAAGAAAAGAGTGCGGTGCGGTGCGAGAACGCAAATATTGAGCAGCCGGTCCTTGAGGCTGACCGATGACTACTTGATCCAGTAATCCACTACAGTAACATCGTCTACATAGGGTCCGATGAATTTTACGAAAGCTTGGTGATCGGGATGTGGCAGGTAGGCTTGACGATCTTCTTCTGAGGCAAAGGTAACCAAGAAGCAGTGCGTTAGTCCCTTAGATAAGCCTTCCGGGCTATTGTTCATCCCCCACTCAAAGGAATGAATGGCTGGAATCTTGTCCGCAAGACTGGCAAAAGACTCTTCTATCTCTGTTACAATATCTGGAGTGGCCTCTTCATTAAATTTGAAAAGGACTACATGACGTAAGAGCTCCATTGGTACTTTCTGTTCGACCTCTGCATCAACTATTTCTGATGGGGTCGTCGACTGATTGGATTGGTTACAAGCTACGATAACTCCAAGGATACATATGAAACTCGCGATTCTGATCATGCCTAAATATGGCACTATTCTATGGAAGCAGAATCATTGAGATCACCGATTTTTACTCCTATAAAGTTGAGACCCTGGACATCCTGCTCAGATGCCCCAATTGTTATAGCCGTTTGGACGCCATTACTAATACTAGTCGCACTCAAGTCGGCATCTGCGGGGACATATATCCAGCTTGGTTGACCATCAAACTCTGATGAGAGACTAAGTACTACTCTTTGCATCCCTATCAAGTCTGCTGCCGATATCGAACCATTATTGTTCACATCTGCCGCAATCAATTGATACGGATCCGTAAATGATTGTATCCCTAAGATATGTCGAGTAACTAATATGATATCCAGTGAACTAAGGCCATTAGCCGCATTCTCATTGTTGGTTGGGTTAATCGACAGACTTACATTTGTCGGCAACCCATCAATGCTAAATCGCCCTTGCCCATCAGTAATGACAGATCGATTGCCAGCAGTAACCGTCACATTCGAAAGGGCCTCACCTGTTGGGTTAGTGATGACACCACTTACCGACCTCGTCGTCGCCGGTGCAGGACAATTTCCTTTATTTACGGTTACAAATACTGCACTTACCTGAGCACAACCCGTAGCTGTAATAGAAGCAACTGTTGAACCTACAGTCGCTTGGAGTGTGCCGTCAAAATGAACACCTCGTACTCTTAGTGTTCCATCACCAGAACCTTCAAAATCAAAACTATCCCCTGTTAATACTTGTGATATGTTATCACGGTCATCACTGATGATGTAGGCGTAATTGGCTCCAGGAGCTTCGCTTAGACTATTAGTAAATCCAATCACATCTGACACTCCATCCGTAGGACACACCGTCAGCTGCTGTCCTCCACTAGTAGATGATACAGTCGAAGAGAGGCACTCAAACGTCTCAACACACGACTCTTTGTTTACGGTAATAAATACTGATCCACTCGATAGTTGTACGCAATCATCCGCCGTGATCTGATTGATTGAAAGGCCAACGACGGCATTTAAAGTTCCTTGATAGTGAACTCCTAATACTCGCTGTGTCTCTAACCCTGTGTTATCAAAATCAAAAGTGTTAGAATTAACCACTGCCTGCAGGATATTATTTTGATCCGTGACTAAGAATGAGTAGTCCTGCCCCAAGGTGACATTGCTGAGTGACGTCGTTAATCCGATTGGATCAGCGATCCCATCATCCGTACAGACTGTAATAGTCTGTTGTCCAGTGCTTGTTGACACTGTACTTTCAAAACACTCAGGCGGCGGAACAAAACATGATTCTTTATTCACCGTCAAAAATGCAGTACTGCCCGAAAGCTGTACACAATCTGCTGTAATCTCGCTAATATTTCTACCTATGGTAGCATTTAGATCCCCTTGGTAGCTAATCCCAAAAACCCGCTGCGTCTCTAATCCAGTATTATCAAAATTGAATGACGCACTGTTTACTACTGCTTGTAAGATATTGTTGTTATCCGTGACTAAGAAAGAATAGTCCTGTCCGAGGGTAATATCCGTTAATGAAGTTCTGAGCCCTATGTTGTCTGCGATCCCATCGTCTGTACAAACCGTAATCGTACGCTGTCCCGTGCTCGTAGATACGGTACTCGTATTGCAATCAGGAACAAAACACGATTCCTTATTGACTCTAAGGAAGTTGGCCATGCTAGACAGTTGGAAACAAACATCCGCAGTGATCTCACTAATCGGTCTACCTATGGTAAAATTTAATTCTCCACTATATTGGATACCGAAAACCAGCTGCGTTTGCAATCCTGTATTGTCAAAATCAAACTCAAATTCATTAATGACTTGTTGTAAATTTTGGTTGGCGTCAGTTAACAAGAATGAATAATCTTGCCCTAAGGTCA
>CAZJTO010000203.1:0-5057 GCA_964548935.1 uncultured Saprospiraceae bacterium | reverse complement strand
TTAGAGCGAGCATGTTCGTACCTGTATGCTGCACACTTTCTTGATTGATATTTTCGGGGGTGTCGGCAGGGTTGTGATAGTAGCTGAAGCCATCAATAAATGCGTGATTGATCCCATTGATGCCCGCTTCTTTAAAGTAGGTGAAGTCCGTATCATTAGGCAAGTTCTTATAGATCTCAAAGGACATGGAGTTAGCCACAGGCTTAGTTGCTACTTTCTTGAGCTGACTCACCAACCATGCATTACCTTCCGACCACTCGAATGAGATGCTTGCACCACTATTACCTCTTGCTTCGTAGTTGAGCAAGACGCCGATATGGGAGACCTCTCGCTGCTCGACGTATGCCTTGGCTCCCAGCAGTCCGCGCTCTTCGCCATCTGTAATTAGG
This sequence comes from uncultured Saprospiraceae bacterium, assembly GCA_964548935.1. Lineage (GTDB taxonomy): Bacteria > Bacteroidota > Bacteroidia > Chitinophagales > Saprospiraceae > GYS-P2D. The sequence goes on along the minus strand of CAZJTO010000203.1, from coordinate 4,668 downwards.
AAGATGATGTCGTTGTCATGTTCCTCTGTGCTGAGGGTTTTGGCGATCTCGAGGATGCACGCAACAGCGTGCACGTCGTCTGCAGCACCTGGCGACCCTAGCACACTGTCATAGTGCCCGACGACCATGACTGCCTTAGCTGAACTTTTTCCTTTGATGGTGGCTATTATGTTTTCGGTGCGGCCTATCCTGATATATCCTGAACCCCAGTTGCTTTGGGCGTGGCCGACAAATACTTCTGTAGGGATGCCCAGCTTGTCAAACTCATCGAGGATATAGCTCTTGACTGCTTTATTTTCCTGAGTTCCCATGGGATGTTTCTCTTTAGCCATCACATTGATGTGATCCATAGCGCTGACGGCAGAAAATCCATCGCTGTCAGCAGGTCGTACTGATATGGGCTCGGAGAGTTTGATGGTGATCAAGCTCAATACAAGGATCCAGAGTAGGGGTAGATATTTTGGCATGATTGTAGACGAATGCGTGATTGGGTAAGATAGGAATAAAAGAGAGAGGTGCGGGTCCGTCAGCGCAAAATGGTACTGACTACTCTGATGATCTAAAGAGGCGTAGATGTGACTGTTCGATCACTGTGATCAAGAAATTTTAGTCGGCTACTTTTCATTAACACTTTTTTATATGCCTGATAACTATCCTTTCGACAACCTCTTAAGTCTAAGATGTATACTATTAATGTAAAACTCATTCTTTATGATCGCACTTATCTATTTCATAGTTGTTGTAGCTGGAGTACTATTAGGCTACAAAGTGGATAGAGACTTCTTATACGCACCCGTCCGAAGCCACAAATAGCCTCAACTCTGTCGGATTATTGACATTTTTCAAAATAAGCGTAGGGTATCTGTAGTGTGTTATGGTCTTATGTGTAGACAGAATGTAACTCCCTCTGTCACTCATTATAAAACCAGAACGACTCAACATGTTAATTATTAAAGCAGCGATGCTGATCACAGGACTTTTCTTAGGATTCAAGATTGATAGAGATTTTAGCAATTACCGCACTCAGCGAAAAGTCAAAATAGCAGCGGATCGGGATAAATAAACCGGTATCCAAGATCCTTCTTCACTAAATCATTTTTCACGACCTTATGAGGTCCCAGCTCTTGCCTAAACTTCGGCTTTGCGATAGCAAGTTTTTCACACTGAGCATTATAAAAATCTATTTTAGTGGGATGCATATCCGCACAGACATTATAGATCTTCCGATTGATGTGATCTGATGTTATAATCACCTGACTTAAGGCAATACAATCATCAAGATGTACCATATTGACTGGATTTAGTCCATTGGGGATATCCTCTTTACCACTAAACCATCGTCCTGGTTCACGCTTAGGTCCAGCGAGACCAGATAGTCTCAGGATCACCCATTTTTCATAACCCTTACGGACATGCGACTCGGCTGCGAGTAGCGCAATACCTGATGGCTTAGATGTGGTAGGTTCGAGCTCTTCTGCCTGCTCTTGCTGATTGTCGGGATAGACGCCTGTCGAACTAACAAATATGATTCGTGTCTTCTTGCTTAGCTTAGAGAGGAGTGTGTCGATCTCCATGGGATAGCGAGTTTCTACCTGTTCTATTCTGCGCCGTGGAGGGATATTGATATAGGCGATATCACAGTCAAATATTGATTGATCCGATACCGTAAGTTGATCACCTTCCAGTTTGAGCAGACTAGGCGAGATGCCATGTTGCTCAAGAGCGTCGAGTTTGTCTGGGGAAGTCGTGGTACCCTTGACGATCCAGTTATCGCTCATCATTCGGATGGCGAGCGGGAGCCCCAACCATCCACACCCAATAATTGATATCGTCTTACCCACGTGCTCCTTTAAAAATTTGCGAACTGTTGCACCTTATTCAACTGCTTCCAAATCATCTTAGAATATTTCTCAGGCCAGATTCTTTGGACCAACTGTGCCCGCTTAGCATCGGTACCTACGATTACTCGGCTCTTCTTACGCTTGACATGATCTATGATGATTTCTGCTGCCCGAGATGGCGGGAGTACGAGCATTTTGTTGGCTTCGGCGGGATCTCCAAATGCGTCATTTTTGTCAATGCGCCGTGAGTCATTGGCAATATTGGTGGCTACACCGCCGGGGTGGACGGTATGGATGATGAGATGTGGTGCATCTTTCAACATTTCCATTCTCAGTGTTTCTGTAAATCCCCGTATTGCAAACTTAGAAGTACAGTATGCTCCTTGATAGGCGATGCCGACCAGTCCAAATAGGCTTGAGATATTAACGATTGCTGACTCTGGGCGGCTGCGTAGGTGAGGGAGGAATGCCTGAGTCCCGTATACCATGCCCCAGAAGTTAATACCCATCACCCAATCGAAGTGTTCCTTGGACAAATCTTCAATCCGCACCATGCCCAGGGCAACACCAGCATTGTTGATGACTATATCGATCTGACCTAATGAGTCGATGGATGCCGCAGCCCAACGTTTCATATCGTCTTGAACGGACACATCAAACGCCTCTTGGTAAATCTGTATATCGGAGTTGATCTTCTTGCACTCTGCTACCAGAGCGTCTAATCGTATGCCATCTATATCATTTATAGATAGATTGCACCCTTCATTTGCGAAGGCTATAGCCAATTCATGACCTATGCCAGACCCGACTCCAGTGATCGCTACATGCTTTCCTTTTAAGTTTTTCATATCTGTCCGTTTGACTCTAATATAGCGCTCCCAGTTGCCAATAAGTTCTGTTGAAATTGGCAGAACTATAGTTACCTTTCTTTGAGACTTAATGATCTATGAAAAACCTACTCTACCTAGTGTGCACGATTGCATTGTTGTACTCATGCGATAGCCCTGCGCCTACTGGCGACATCGATCAGGCTCATCAAGACACTAGAGAAACCCATACCTCCGGACCGGGTATGAATGCCTACTTTGGAGATCTGCACGTACATACGAGTTGGTCTTTTGATGCATTCATCTACAATACGAGGACCACGCCGGATGACGCCTATAGATATGGCAGAGGCGAGCCGATCAATGATTTCATGGGTGAGAAGATCAAGATAAAGCGTCCTTTGGACTTCATGGCAGTGACGGATCACTCCGAGTATATGGGCGTGATGAAGTTGATGATAGATCCCGACCACCAGTTTTTTAATCTGGATATCGCCAAAGAAATTAGAAGCCCTGATAATGCAACCTCTTTAGAGGCATTTAGGAAGATCGGCTTCACCATAGCGCGCAACGAACCCATAACAAGTATCAACCAAGAGTCTATACGTAAAACAACTTGGCAGAGAATAGTCGATACTGCCAATGATCATTATAAGCCAGGAGAGTTTACGACCTTTCCCGCTTACGAGTGGACTTCTTCGCCGGGCGATTCATTGGGTGAAGTGGCATTCGCTCGCAACCTCCACCGCAACGTAATCTTCAAGGGTGATCATGTTCCTGTGCTGCCGTATTCTTCGTTTGACAGTCAGAATCCCGAGGAGCTCTGGAGTTGGATGGATGAGCAACGGGAGCAGGGTATGGAACTGATGGCAATCCCTCACAATGGCAATATGAGTGATGGTCTCATGTATGCACTCTCACAACATGAAGGCAAACCCATCACCAAGGAATACGCTGAAGCTAGGATGCGCAATGAACCGATCAATGAGGTGGTACAGATTAAGGGACAATCGATGTCCCATCCGGTATTAGCACCCAATGATGAGTTTGCAGATTTTGAGTTGTTCCAGTATACATTTGCTACGGTGGTGCCACCGCCAAGCCGACCGCAGAATAGCTTTGTCCGAGAGGCCTATCAGAATGGCTTGCGATATCAACGTGATTTGGGGACCAACCCTTTTCAGTTTGGCATCATCGGCAGCTCTGATGGTCACAACTCTGCTGGCCCCGTAGAAGAGGACAACTTCTTTGGAAAGTTTGGTGTCAGGGATGGCACTGCTGAGCGCAGGATGAACTCGACAGGACGATTTATGAGTTCACGAGAGATGAGTGCAGCAGGATTAGCAGGAGTCTGGGCCGCTGAAAATACTCGTGAGGCTATCTATGATGCTATGGCACGCAAAGAAACCTTTGCCACTTCTGGCACTCGACTGAAGGTCCGATTATTCGCTGGGTACGGTCTGGATGGTCTGGATCTGACCAGTGAAAACTGGGTGACTTCAGCCTATGATAGTGCCGTGCCGATGGGTGGAGATATCCATAATCAAGACGGTCAAGCGCCCCAGTTAGCCATATGGGCCATTAAAGATCCTGAAGGGGCTAATCTAGATAGAGTACAAGTGATAAAGGCCTACCTTGATAGTGATGGCAATCCCCGTGAGAGAATCTACAACGTCGCTTGGTCGGACAACAGAGTTGCTGATGATACAGGCAATATTCCAGCAGTGGGAAATACAGTTAATGCTGCCGAAGCCGACTACACTAACGATATCGGCGCTGTTACGCTTAGCACGATTTGGACAGATCCAGACTTTGATCCAGAGGTAGAGAGCATGTATTATCTGCGGGTGCTTGAGATTCCGACACCTCGCTGGAGCACCTATGATGCTAAGGCCCTCGGTATACCAGTCAAAGAAGACCTCGATGCTACGATCCAAGAGCGGGGGTGGTCGTCACCGGTGTGGTATATGCCGGAGTGAGTTACAAGTTAGTAAGTAGCA
>CAZJTO010000202.1:0-5060 GCA_964548935.1 uncultured Saprospiraceae bacterium | reverse complement strand
GACAAGATGATATAGATTGTCTGTTGGATTCAGCAGGCCAATTTGGTTATAGATATAGACCAACGGGAATACCCAAAAAGTAAATTAATAAGCTACAGTGAGAAGAGCCTTTCTATTTATGGTAGAAAGGCTCTTTAAAAATTGAATTTTATATCGACGCAATGTTTAGAGAGATGCGATTTGCGTTTCAGCAGCTTTAAGGACTTCTTCTCCTTGAGGACCCATGAGGGCCCCAGCTCCGATTACAGTCACATCTGATATTCCGACGAAATTAAGAATGCTGACGATATACTTAGAGGTCATATCCATATCGCTGCCTACTGGCACTCCACCAGTAGTAACGACGAGATAAGCTTTCTTTCCGCTTGGCACTATTCCTTCATAGTTGCCTTCATCTGTTACTTTAAACGTAAAATTGGCTCTTACTACTAAGTCTACCCAGGCTTTGACCATCGCTGGAACATGAAAGTTCCACATAGGTACCCCCATGACTAAAGTGTCTGCTTCTATCAATTCTTTTATAAGTTGATCAGAGGTAGCGACTGCTTTTTTTGTCTCTGGGCTATGATCTGCTGGGGCTGAAAAGTAACCCACTAAGGTTTCAGGACCGACAAACGGAAGACCCGTGGATATATCTCTGTGGTTAATCTCCAAATCTGTACGCTTAGACTTTAATCGATCTACTACTTGGGCAGTTAGCTTTTTGCTTACTGACTCTTCTCCTCTTGGACTACTATCGATATGTAGTATTTTATGACTCATGTATTTTGTTTAAATTCTATGGGAGAACGTCGCTACTAATCGAATTGTTTGGTCTAAATCAGAGCTATTCTATAATGTGGACTTGGTCTGGGGATAACGGCCGCCATGATTGCCCCTAAAGATAACCCATCGGTAATGGTTTTGTAGCCAAAAGGCATGCTGTATTTTGTAAATGAAAGGATTTAATTTTGCCAGGTATACGTTTTTGAAGACTACAATGTCTCAAGAGCAGTTGTAGGTGTAATAAAAGTAAGTAGGCTATGAGGGATATAGAGACCAGAGAGGATATACGGCAATTGGTCGAAATATTCTATGATAAAGCGCGTATTGATGATCGCCTGGGCGGCGTATTCGCTGCTGCGGTAGAGGATGATCTCTGGCCTGCCCACTTCGAGCAAGTCACTGATTTTTGGAATAGTGCATTATTTAATGCGGGTACGTATCGAGGTAACACATTCGCCAAGCATGCTAATCTCCCTATAGAGAAGATACATTTTGATAGATGGTTAGCCCTATTTGCCGAAACTGTAAATGAGCATTTCGCAGGTCCTGTTGCTGATGATAGTATCCATAGAGCACGAACTATGGGCGCCCTGTTTGAGTCCAAGATATCCTACCTCCGTGCTAATCCTCAGATGAAGAATATTCTTTGAGCATCGCCTCAAGACTCATAACTCTACCTGATAAGATGACCTTGTCGATTGATTTCAGGTTGTAGATGTCCTCAGTCGGGTCGTCATTGAGGATGAGCATATCGGCCAGCATTCCTTCTTGTATTGATCCGATTTGATCGGCGACATTTAGAGCTTGAGCAGCATGAGTAGTGGCTGTCTGTAGCACAGCGTAAGGATCAAGCCCAGCTTCTTGATAGCATAATAGCTCGGTATAAAATCCAAAGCCATAGGGTAGGATCGGAGAGTCCGTTCCTGCGATGATGGTGCCGCCATGATCATACACGTTTTTGATTAAGTTCGCCTGCCGCTCAAACATTGTTTTGTATTCCTCCTGAGCCTGCTCCACCGTCAATATACCCGCTCTCGCACCCGCAAGAGCATAGTCACTTTCTAACTGCTGAAGCCTCTGGTCATCTATAAGTTCTGGATGCTTGTAGAGCATATAGTTATATCCACTATATATGCCAATCGTTGGCGTGAAGGTCATCTCCGCTGCGGCAATGATCTTTTCTACGTCGTCATAGTTGTGATAGGTCAGACTCATTTTTGGCGTATAGCCTCGACGGCTCGTCCCTAGGATATGTTCTACACCATCAATGCCCATCAGTGCGGCAGGGTAGAGCTCGTGTGAGGTAACGGGAAGGCCCTGGTTATGAGCAAACTCGATCACTGCCCGCTGAAGACTATCAGGCAGTCTCACGTAGGTCTTAATCAGATCATAGTCGAGGTCTTGAGATCTCGTCAGCTCACGCTGTATTTGTTCTAAAGACATCTGTGCATAGGTGCCATTGTAGTAGACCCTGTTGCCATCTATTGGGCTACCTGTGTAAAATATACGAGGATGTAGGATGTCTCCATTAATCTGAGCTTCTTTCCTGTTTTGCGCATCATAGGGATACGTCGCTGGATCACGAGTACTGGTGACACCCCAACTCAACCATTTATATCCGAGCGAGGTGCCCAGATCACTGCCTTGGTGTGCATGCATATCGATCATGCCAGGTATGATATACTGATCTGAAGCGTCGATCAGATCTACTCCTGGACCCCACTCTTGGTGTGGGACAATCGATGTGATTGTATGGTTTTGGATGACGATATCCTGGTCTACGAGACGTCGGTCATCCATGGTGATGATCGTCCCAGCATGGATTATCATTTTTGGGGTGTTGATAGATTGACCATAGTTGAGGTCTATCTCGACTTGGGACGAACTATTGCGATGTCTATCATATAGCATGAGCTTATCTCCAGACAGATATGAGACCACTCGATTATCGGCATTTATGCTTGGCGCATCTACGAGTGAGCTAAGCACAGTTGTTGGGGCACCTGCCACATTCATATCCTGATCTATGGGTGCTTCATGCAGTTGTCCTCTCGATATATAGAGCAGCTTGTTAGCCTGATCAATCAGTAAGGGTGTATCGTTAGTCCGTGCACCAAATGATAGATGTGTCGGTGCACGCTGCGAACTTGTAGCTCCTGTACCCGTATGGACAATGATATTGCGTGCAATGCCTTCACGGTATAATCCCGAATAGGTTTGTAAGACGCTTAGCAATATACGCTCACCATCTGGATGCCATGAAGGACCGCTCGTAGCGTAAGGAAAATTGTTTCGAGGTGTCGTGGATAGACCCGTCTCCAGATCCATAATCGAAAGGCGCCCAGATCTTGGTCCAAATGCCATTGTGTAGGCGAGAGTTCGTCCGTCGGGATGTACAGCGATGCCGCTCGGCATAACGTTGATCACACCCACTTGATGGATTGCACCATCTGCCAGATTATAGCCCCATATGGCCGTGTTATTGTTTTTATCAGAGGCATATACGATGCTTTGCCCATCAGGATGCCAAGTGGGCATGAGTTGGACAAATCTATCTTGTGTCACCCTCGTCAATGACTCGTTACTAAGATCTTTGATCCACACATCGCCAAGCGCTATGAAGCATATCTTAGTCCCATCGGGAGATATTTTGGGACAGTGAATGCCCTTGATCTGCTGCGGCTGTGCCATATTGAGTTGGGGAGTCAGACGCTCATATGACTTGATACGGATAGGCAGCTCCACCTGAAATGGAATCGTCTCTTGTGACTGACCTGCTCTGGTCCTTTTGATCTCCCCATCTGACGTATAGTATCTGGATTGATTGAGATGAGATACTCGAAACGGAAACACATCCTCATGTTCATCGGTGAGGGATGTTACAGTACCCGTAGAGAGTGAGATTTCTTGTAGCGTACTCTTAAGCCAATCGTGCGCCACAAAAGTGATAGAGCCATCGCCATGACTCCATGACGGGGCATATAGTTTATGGGCTGACTCATATTGCGTATTGATCTTACCATCGCTCAAGTTGATGATATTCAGCTGCCAACCATCTGGGGTCTCTCTGACGAAGCAGAGCTGACTCCCATCGTGGCTATAGCTGGGTCCATAATCATTGTATTCGCTATCAGTGAGTTGGGTTTGGTCTCCGTGGTCAGTAGTGGTCCATATATCGTAGGTGCCCCCGAGATCGGAGGAATAGGCGACCGCACCATCTGTTGGGCTCACAGCAGGCTCTCGATGATCATACTGTCCTGTCGTCACTTGTTGCAGATCCGAGCCATCAGGGGGAACACTCCATATATGCCAGTTGCCATCTTGGTAAGATTGAAAATATACGGTGCTGCCATCGGGAGATATACTCGGCTGCCTGGCATCCATGTAATATCCTGTGATCGGCACAGAAGTACCTCCATCGATGTCAATCCGATAGAGCGCACCCTGTAGATCGTGGATGATAAACTGTTCTTGTGGATCAACAGCGATTGACAAGTTAGTGCCTTGAGAGACCGATACATGTGTGATATCATTGGCGAGCTGCCCACAAGCTTGTATGCTTAGGAGCCCTAAGATGTATATCAGTGACAGTCTCATACCTGTTCTCTCTTCTTCCAGTATCTCATCAATCCTGCAGCACTCATATCACTTGGGTTGGCGCCTTCGTAGGCTAATGCATCTGAAGCTGACATGCCGTTACTGGTCAGGTACTCCTCTACGAAGGCTCTGAAGTCTGGAAGCATTTCATCTGCGGATATTCCCTTTTCGTGGTAGGGTTGCGCAAATGAACTATAGGCTTGCAAGCCTTTTCGCAGAAGTTTCAAATGTCGCTTTGTATCGGTCACTTTGCCAAAATGAGTTAGATAGAAGGCTTCAACATCTTCCAATTCTTCAATCTCTTGGATGGACGATTCCCAGTCTTCAAAGTTAATATCCGGTGGCGGGCACGGCGGGATTACGGGTCCTCCATTGATACAGACTCCAGCGACATCACCTGTAAATAGGTCCTTGCCGATGAGCCAGGCGATATGATGCTTGGCATGTCCCGGAGTATGCCACGCCGATATGGTAAAATCATCGATTTTCACCTGATCACCGTTACCTACTTCTATGAGCTGATCTGCAGGAATCGGCTTTAATGTACCCCAGAGAAAATCCATCTTATCTTGATAAATCATTTTGGCAGAAGCCAATAGCTTGGATGGATCATGCATGTGTCTATATCCAAAAGGATGCAGGTAGACCTTTGCGCCGTGCTCGGCAAAACACCAAGCCGCACCAGCGTGGTCAAGGTG
>CAZJTO010000201.1:0-5070 GCA_964548935.1 uncultured Saprospiraceae bacterium | reverse complement strand
ATCTCAGAAGCCAAGGATAAGGCGAAAGCTGAGGCCAATAAAATCATGACCGATGCTAAGAATGAGATCGAGAATCAGAAGAAGGCAGCATTGGCAGAGGTGAAAAGCGAAGTTGGGGTGATGGCCATTCAGATCGCTGAGAAGATCATGAAGAAAGACTTACAAGGAGATAGTAATCAGTTAGATTTAGTTAACAAGTTAGTCGCTGAGGTTAATCAGAACTAAGTGTTAAAAGAAGAAGATACATGTCGTCAATAAGAATTGCATCGAGGTACGCTAAGTCGCTTTTAGACCTGGCTAAAGAGACTAATAAGGTGGAGCAGATCAAGACTGATTTTGCCTTGTTTTCGGATGCACTTAAGAGTCGAGACTTACAACTTCTCATCAAGAGTCCGATTATCAAACCAGATAAGAAGCTCAGCATATTCAAAGCAATTTTTGACGGCAAGATCGATGAACTCACATCGTTATTTTTCGACATAGTCATCAAGAAAGGTAGAGAGGCATTGCTACCTGATATAGCTAGTGCTTTTTTAGAGCAATATAATAAGCTCAACAAGATCACTACAGCGATTATCACAACAGCTAAGGAGGTCAGCGAAGATGTCATCACGGACATCAAGAAATCTATCCCAAGTATGGGAGGCACCACTGAGAACGTTGTAGTAACTAAGAAAATTGATCCCAGTATTATAGGAGGGTATATCCTTCAAGTAGGAGATAAACTAATAGACGCCAGTGTAAAAGCTAGTCTGGCGAAAGTGCAACAAGAAATAGTTGACAAAACATATATAAAATCTATATAAAACAAATAACATGGTTGGTATCAAGCCCGATGAAATTTCTGCAATATTAAAGCAACAACTTACTGGTGTAAGTACTGCAGCAGAGTTAGAAGAAGTTGGAACCGTCCTACAGGTAGGTGATGGTATTGCTCGTATATATGGACTCACAGGTGTACAAGCGGGAGAGCTTGTCGCATTTGAAAATGGAGTAAGAGCAATAGCGCTTAACCTTGAGGAAGACAATGTCGGTGTTGTACTTTTAGGAGCCAGTGAAGGTATCAAGGAAGGATCTACCGTGAAGCGTACTAAGACCATTGCCTCTGTAGATGTAGGTGATGGATTTGTAGGGAGAGTGGTTAATCCACTTGGAAAGCCTATAGATGGTAAAGGCCCAATCGAGGGAGTTAAATATGCGATGCCTCTTGAGCGTAAAGCACCTGGGGTAATATATAGACAACCAGTAAGTGAACCATTACAGACAGGGATTAAGGCCATCGATGCGATGATTCCAATCGGTAGAGGTCAACGGGAGTTGATCATCGGCGATAGACAAACGGGTAAGACTGCCATTGCCATCGATACAATCATCAACCAGAAGGAATTTTATGATAGAGGTGAGCCTGTATTCTGTATATATGTAGCGTCAGGACAAAAGTCTTCGACCGTTGCTCAGGTAGCTAAGTCTCTCGAGGATAATGGAGCTATGGCATATACTGTGATCGTGTCAGCGTCAGCAGCTGATCCAGCACCATTACAGTTTTATGCACCATTTGCAGGAGCGGCTATTGGAGAGTTTTTCCGTGATACGGGAAGACCAGCATTGATCATCTATGATGATTTATCTAAGCAAGCTGTTGCATATAGAGAGGTATCTCTTCTTCTTAAGCGTCCTCCAGGTCGTGAGGCGTATCCAGGAGATGTATTCTACCTTCACTCAAGATTACTTGAGAGAGCCGCTAAGATCATCGACAACGATGGAATTGCTAATGACATGAACGATCTGCCTGATAGTCTTAAGAATGCAGGTATCGTAAAAGGGGGAGGATCACTAACAGCACTGCCGATTATTGAGACACAAGCGGGTGATGTATCTGCATATATCCCGACTAATGTAATCTCGATTACTGATGGACAGATATTCTTAGAGTCTAACCTATTTAATGCGGGTGTAAGACCAGCGATTAATGTGGGTATCTCCGTATCTCGTGTGGGGGGATCAGCACAGATCAAATCAATGAAGAAAGTAGCCGGTACACTTAAATTGGATCAGGCGCAGTATAGATCTCTTGAGGCGTTTGCCAAGTTCGGATCAGACCTTGATCCTGCGACGATGGCAGTACTTGAGAAGGGTAAGAGAAATGTGGAAATATTGAAACAAGCTCAATATTCGCCAGTATCTGTGGAGAAGCAGGTAGCCATGATTTATTTAGGGACTAAAGGCTTGTTAAAAGATGTACCGGTTAATAAAGTAAAGGAATTCGAAGAGTTGTTCTTGACAACCCTTGAAGCAAAAGCTCCCGATGCACTTGAGACTTTGAGATCGGGTAAGTTATCGGATGAAGCGGTAGATATTGTAAAGTCAACAGCCGCTGATCTTGTAGCACAATTCAAATAGATATACTTACGCCACAATAGATGTCTGGACAATTAAAAGAAGTAAGAGAGCGAATCTCATCGGTTAAAAACACTCAGCAGATCACTAAAGCCATGAAAATGGTTTCAGCCGCTAAGCTCCGAAGAGCCCAACAGGCGATCACTGAGATGCGCCCATATGCAGATCGCTTAAATAAGATATTAGCGAATATCTTATCCAATATCTCTGCTGATGAGGCAGGCACTTCTTTTGGTGTAGAAAGAGAAATTCAAAAGGCCCTTATAATTGTAATCACCTCCAATAGAGGTCTCGCTGGTGCATTTAATTCTAATATCATCAAGGCGGCGTTAGCCAAAATTGAAGAATTAGGGGGAGCGGATTCTCAGCGAGTAAATGTGCTATGTATAGGTAAGAAAGGCGCAGATGTGTTCAAGAAGAGAATTTCTGCTGATCGCCTCAATTTGGACTACGTTACATTGTTCGATGATCTTTCTTTTGAGAATGTGGCGCAAGTGTCTCAGCTGGCTATGGAGGGATTTGAAGCGTTAGAATATGATGCTGTCTACGTGTCCTATAGCAAGTTTAAGAATGCAGCTGTACAGTTTGCTATTGCAGAGCAGTTTTTGCCTGTTATACAAAGCAAGCCAGAAATATCAGCCGGCGATCAGGATAATAACACGGCTAAGTCAGATTATATATTCGAGCCGAGTAAGGAAGAGTTGCTCCAAGAGCTGATACCTACCATATTACAAACTACTTTTCAGAAGTATATTCTTGATACACATGCCTCGGAGCATGGCGCTCGTATGACTGCGATGGATAAAGCCACTGAGAATGCTGATGATATGCTTAAGGATCTCAAGATCACATATAACAAAGCACGTCAGGAAGCAATTACTAAAGAGCTCTCTGAGATCGTAGGTGGTGCAGCTGCTTTAGGATAAGACATTCTAAAGTCTCATGTAGATAGAGACTATGTCTCTTCATCAATTTTACAACTGTATTGTTCTATACTAAATCTGGACAGATAGTAGTCATTTTAGTATAGCATGAGCAATGGGATAAATATTTTTTCATACCATTGTTTAACACACTAAAGAGACCTAAGACAATAGATATGAAAGCTATAGTACCAGTCGCAGGTGCGGGAGTCAGATTACGTCCTCATACTTACACCCAACCTAAACCACTTATACTTGTCGCTGGCAAGCCTATCATATCGTTTATCATCGATCAACTGATTACTGGAGGAGTCGATGAGTTTGTGTTTGTGCTCGGATACCTCGGAGAGAAAATCAAAGATTACCTAGACAAGGCCTATCCTGATCTACATAAAACATATGTCTACCAATCTGTACGACGAGGTCTTGGTGACGCAATCCTCCATACTCGTGATGAAGTAATCAATGAGAAAGAATTGATAGTGCTATTAGGGGATACAATAGTTGATCTGGATATCAAGAAGTTCATGGGTCAAAAAGGATCATCTATCGCCATTCAGAAAGTCGATGATCCAAGGCAGTTTGGAGTAGTAGAAGAAGGGGTCAATAATGAAATTGTACGAGTGGTTGAAAAACCATCAATTCCAAAGTCGAATTTGGCCATTGTGGGCTTATACAAGTTTGCAGATGTACCAGAACTATTCAAGGCATTAGAATCTGTAAAGGTCGAGACGGAGGAGGATGGCTCCGAAATCCATCTTACCAATGGTATGATGAAGATGATCGAGAATGATGTGAGCTTTACTTCCTTTGAGGTCAACAACTGGTACGACTGCGGGAAGAAGGAGATTTTGCTCGAAACAAACAAGGTGTTGCTCAGTCGCAACGTAGCTGACGTGGGGACACAGTTTGTATTTGATCATAGTATCATCATACCCCCAGTTGTGTATGGCAAGTCATGTTCTTTCGAGAATGCCATCATAGGCCCTAATGTTACCCTTGGTGACAACGTCAAGATTTCTAATTCCCTTCTTAAGAATTCTATTTTGGGAGACTATGTCGAAATCAAAGGTGCGGTACTCACTGATTCGGTGATCGGCAATGATGCGATCATTAAAGGCTTATCCCAGAGCCTTAATATTGGAGATAATAATGAGATCGACTTTACTAAGTGATTCAGTATCGTGAGTATAGTCGACTTACCGATCCAATTGGATCTAGTACAACTATGACACATCGATGATACTTTGGATAAACTCTTTTTGTAGGACAAGTTTGATGTTGGTTAGGACGATATCGCCCATCGTGGTGCAATTCAAGAACTCATCATTCTTGTGATGCTCAGCTAATTCTTTTCCGAGTTGTACCACCTTGTCATCTGAGGATATCTTGTCCTTAATCATATTATTAAGCAGGGTGTTAAGTTGATCGCGGGAATTGCGTGCTCTGCGGGCGATGAGTGAGCGCTCCTCAAGCTGATACTGGCGGACAGCTTCATACTTCAGATGTTCGATGCCGAGATAGATGATCGGATTGTTTTCTTTAAAATATTGAGGTAGATAGAAGCTCTTACGCCCTTCATATGACTGCTGATCAAAGTCAATGGCCCTAATTCTATATTGATATCCCTCAATATCTGGTGTAATGTCCACGATGTAGTTATAAGCTCGCATATCCCCTAAGAGACGTATGAAGCATCGCTCATTAAACTTGATAAACTCCTTAGCAATCCTAATTTGATCAAATTTGG
>CAZJTO010000200.1:0-5078 GCA_964548935.1 uncultured Saprospiraceae bacterium | reverse complement strand
TCGTTACGCTCAATGGTAACCACCTCACCTGTATCCTCATCTACGAAGTCCTCGGTCCATTTACGTAACACACGAGCTGCAAGCTTTCTACCTACTGCTTTCTTAAGTGTCGCTTTTGTCACATTGACTTCTTCTGATAGACCGAATAGATTCAGTATGTCTTTATCTGAATCAAATCCTATGGATCGAAGTAAAGTGGTGACTGGGAATTTTTTCTTTCTGTCGATGTACGTGTACATCACATTGTTGATGTCAGTTGCAAACTCCATCCAGGCACCCTTGAATGGGATTACTCTGGCAGAATATAGCTTAGAACCATTCGGGTGGAAACTTAAGCTGAAGAATACACCAGGTGAACGGTGTAGTTGAGATACGATGACACGTTCGGCACCATTGATCACGAAGTTTCCTTTTGGCGTCATGTATGGGATGTTTCCTAAGAATACATCTTGTACAATAGTCTGGAAATCTACGTGCTCCTCATCATTACAAGACAATCTCAATTTGGCTTTTAACGGAACGCTATAGGTCAACCCACGCTGCATACACTCGTCGATATCATATCTCGGTGGATCGATGAAGTAGTCGAGAAACTCCAATACGAAAATATTCCTCGCATCAGTGATGGGGAAATTTTCCTGAAATACTCTAAAGAGTCCTTCATGTCCTCTATTTTCTGGGGTAGTCTCGAGCTGGAAAAACTCCTGAAAGCCTTTAAGCTGTATCTCCAGAAGATCTGGATAACTGCTCGGCAATTTGATTTTACCAAAATTTACTCTCGGCTTAGTATGGGTGGTGATAGTGCCGTTAGATGCCATATAGTCTATAATTTGAACATTCTTAAAAAAGAATAAAACACGTGTGCTACAAGCACGAAAAGCTTTGTCAAAACCTGCGTTTTGACAAAGCTATATTTCTCTGTATGTACGGAAAAGTACTAATAAGCATAGTCGCTCTAAGTAGAATTATTTTAATTCTACTTCAGCTCCTGCGCCTTCTAAAGCCGCCTTGATAGACTCTGCTTCTTCTTTAGATACTTTTTCCTTAATCGGTCCTGGTGCACCGTCTACTAATGCCTTAGCATCTTTAAGACCTACACCTAGGAGGTTTTTAACCTCTTTTACAACAGCTAACTTAGCTGCACCTGCAGAGTTAAGTATTACGTCAAACTCTGTTTGCTCAGCTGCTCCGGCGTCTCCACCTCCAGCTGCTGGTCCTGCTGCTACTGCTACTGCTGCGGCTGCTGGCTCAATACCGTACTCGTCTTTCAATATGTCAGAAAGCTCCTTTACATCTTTTACGGTAAGGTTTACTAACTGCTCTGCAATTTCTTTCAAATCTGCCATTTAAAGTTTTCTTTTTTAATTAATAAATAATGGCGCGTATAATAAAAACTATAAAAATAGTTGCTTGGAAGCCAAATTAATTCTCAGCACGCTGCTCGAGCGCTTTCAACAATCCACCAATAGTACCTGATCCTGAGTTGAGGGATCCCAATACATTCTTCATTGGTGATTCTAATATTAGGATGATCTCTGCAATCAAGTCTTCTTTAGACTTAAGTGCATTGAGCACTTCCAGTTGATCATCTCCTACAAATACGTCCTTATCGATATATGCAGCTTTGAGTATAGGTCTCTCGTCCGTACCTCTAAACTCCTTAATGACCTTAGCAGGCTCACTACCATTGGTAGAAAACATGATCGTCGTAGGTCCTTTTAAGTTGTCATACAACGGTGCATACCCTTCTTCTTCGCCAAAAGACTCAAGTGCTTTTACTGCCAAAGTATTCTTGACTACTTGCATCTTGATTCCTTTCTCAAAGCAGAGACCTCTCAATTTATTGATCTGCTCTACTGTCATAGAAGAGGAATCAGTCAAATAGAAAAACTGATGATTGCTGAAGGATTCTTTTAGATCCTCTATAGCTGTCGTTTTTTGTTCTCTTGTCATGATATTTCTATTTGAAAGATTTTGGATCTATTGCTATCCCTGGGCTCATAGTAGATGCCACACTGATAGATTTAATGTATATTCCTTTGGCTGACGAAGGCTTCATCTTAATCAATGTGCCCATGAGTTCATCAGCGTTTCCGACTAATTTATCTGGACTAAAGCTTACTCTTCCGATAGAAGAATGAATAATGCCATACTTGTCAACTCTGAATGAGATCTTACCTCCCTTTACATCTTTAACCGCTGCTCCGACATTAGGCGTTACAGTACCGGTCTTAGGATTAGGCATCAATCCACGTGGACCTAATATTCTACCTACTCTACCGAGCTGAGCCATCACATTTGGCGCTGCTATTACAACATCAACATCGGTCCATCCTTTCTGGATCTTTTGGATATATTCATCAAGACCAACATAATCAGCGCCTGCATCTTTAGCCTCTTGCTCTTTGTCAGGAGTACATAAAACCAAAACTGTTTTGTTTTTTCCTGTTCCATTAGGTAATGAAACTGTGCCTCTGATTGCTTGATCAGCCTTCTTTGGGTCTACACCTAATCTAATGTGCAGATCTACTGAAGCATCAAAGCTTGTACAATTCACTTCCTTTAGAAGTGCCATCGCTTCTTGCGAAGAGTACAACTTATCGGCATCTACTTTTTCGAGTGCCGCTTTTCTCTTTTTGGATAATTTTGCCATTTCTAAAATTTTAAAGGTGGTAACGCTCAAATGACCGAGCTCCCTTGTTAATAATAAATTTTTTCTTAAGCTTCAGCGGTTGCCCACGGAGCATCACCCTTGATCGTCAATCCCATACTTCTCGCAGTTCCGGCTATCATTTTCATGCCAGACTCGACAGTAAAAGAATTAAGGTCAGGCGCTTTGTCTTCTGCTATCGCTCTTACTTGATCCCATGTCACAGAACCAACTTTGTTTCTGTTAGACTCTGGAGATCCTTTCTTAAGCTTAGCAGCCTCCAACAACTGAACTGCAGCTGGCGGAGTCTTGATGATAAAATCAAATGACTTGTCCTGATAAACAGTGATTACAACTGGTAACAACTTCCCTTGCTGATCTTGGGTCTTAGCGTTGAAACGCTTACAAAACTCCATGATATTCACTCCCTTGGCACCTAATGCCGGTCCCACTGGAGGTGAAGGGTTCGCTGCACCACCTCTAACTTGTAGCTTCAAAAAAGTCTCTACAACTTTTGCCATAAATTATGATTGTTTTTCGACCTGCATGAAGTTGAGCTCAACCTCAGTACCACGGCCAAATATTTTTACAATTACTTTTAATTTCTTTTTCTCCTCATTTACCTCCTTCACATCACCAATAAATCCGTTAAACGGACCATCGGTAATCTTAACAGACTCTCCAACTAAGAATGGTTCGATCATCGCTTCTCCTATATCTTGAGACTCATCGACCTTTCCTAGCATTCTGTTAGCCTCCGCTTCTTGCATCGGAATTGGCTTATTTCTTCCGAGGAAATGAATCACATTAGGAATATTAGTAATTCCCTTGATCATCTCTCCAGAAAATTTACCCGGAACAGCTTCAATCAGTATGTATCCTGGAAGAATATTTCTTTCGAGGATTACTTTCTTACCATTACGGATCTTATATACTTTCTCTGACGGAACCAATACTTGGGTCACAACCTCAGACCATTTAGATCTCTCTATTTCGAGCTCTATTCTTTCTTTGATCTTTCTCTCTTTACCACTTATCACTCGTAAAGAGTACCACTTCGTTGCGCTTTCTGTACTGTTCGTATCCGTCATATCTTTTAGATTCCCAACTTGTATACGTTATCCAATACCCCTCTTGAAATAATATCCATCACCAATATGCACAGTGCAATAATTGCTGAGGCAATCAACACTACTGTTGTACTGCTGAGCAATTCTGGAAAAGAGGGCCACGTTACCTTGTGCAGTAACTCATTGTAACTCTCTTTCATATATAACATTATAGTACCCATGACTTCTATAATCTTCGAGAATACTGACCTTCAGCTTCTCGTGTTAATAATCTTAGCAGGGGAGACAGGATTCGAACCCGCGGCCTATGGTTTTGGAGACCACCGCTCTACCAACTGAGCTACTCCCCTATCTTCTTGTCTATTAGACTTTTACACATTTGCAAAGTCGAAATACGAGAATGATTAAGATGAAAAGAAGTGTCCCTAAAAGAGACACTTCCCATCAAAATTATAATCTGTGAGGAGTCACTCTCAAAGAGCACTCCTTATGTACTTAAAAAATCTCTTAATCTAAGATCTCTGTTACTTGACCTGCACCTACTGTTCTACCGCCCTCTCTAATTGCAAATCTTAGTCCTTTTTCCATCGCAATCGGATTGATTAATGCAACCTCAAGAGTTACGTTATCACCAGGCATCACCATCTCTACTCCTGAAGGAAGAGCAACATCTCCTGTCACATCAGTTGTTCTGAAGTAGAACTGTGGTCTATATCCGTTGAAGAATGGTGTATGACGACCACCTTCATCTTTACCTAATACATAAACCTCACACTTAAACTTAGAGTGTGGCTTAACTGAACCAGGCTTAACGATAACCATACCTCTCTTGATGTCAGTCTTCTCAATACCTCTAAGAAGGATACCAGCGTTATCACCAGCCTCTCCTCTCTCGAGTATTTTTCTAAACATCTCAACTCCTGTTACAGTAGAGTTTAATGGCTTATCTTCAGCTCCCATCATACCTACTATCTCAACTGGATCTCCAGTATTGATTACACCTCTCTCGATTCTACCAGTCGCAACAGTACCTCTACCCGTGATAGAGAATACATCCTCAATTGGCATCAAGAAATCTTTATCTACATCTCTCACTGGCTCAGGAATATCAGCATCAACTGCATTCATAAGCTCCATGATTTGATTTTTGCCCTCATCAGTTCCTTCTAATGCTTTCAATGCTGACCCTTGAACTACAGAAGCCCCGTCACCATCAAACTCATACTGATCAAGAAGTTCTCTAACTTCCATCTCAACTAATTCAAGCATTTCAGGATCATCAACGAGATCCACTTTATTCATAAAAACAACGATGTTAGGAACACCTACCTGACGGCAAAGAAGGATATGCTCTCTTG
>CAZJTO010000199.1:0-5139 GCA_964548935.1 uncultured Saprospiraceae bacterium | reverse complement strand
AGTAGTCAGCACAAGCTTTTGATGAGTGAATGCTTCAATAATTTTCACTCTGGTGCCACTCCCCGAAAACAGAGGGACCATTAAGACATCGACTTGATCCCAAAAAGTTGAGGTACTTTCTATCTCCCCAAGTATCTCGATGTTAAGATGATTGGGAATGTCGAGCTTGGCGGACTCAAAGTTTCTGCCAGCCAAGACTATCTGAACATCACTATTGGTCTGTGTCAACACACGATCTAACAACCACTGTAGCCCTTCCTGATTCGGGGCCCAATCCATAGAACCTATGAAGCCAAATCTGGGAGACGACACCGCTTGACTTTCTTCACTTGTAGATGGCAGAATATCCAATCCTATAGGCACCACAAAGGCATGCTGATTTAACAACTTAAAGTAGGCTTGATCCACCTCTGACACGGCCATGATGCCGTCCATTTTAGCTATATATTGCTCTTCAATCTTTCGGAGCCTGTTGGCTTGGATGCGGTGATAAGCAGACAGGATCTTACGATCTAACTGTGCTTGATATCGCAGCCAGATCTGATGTTCCACATTGTGAGCTCGCAATATGATCTTACCACTATGGTAGGTTCTGATTAGGTCATAGTAGATCAAGAGATGACTACTTTCTATCTGGACGATATCATACGCCTGATTGGGCAATGTAGTGGAAAGCTTTAGTTCCATCTCAGCTGATCGGAACCGGCTCACATGATAGGATTCATTAGTCAACATATTGAGTGCCGCTCCAATCATAGAAGGTCTATTGTCCAAATCAACCAGCTCAATAGAACCATAATGACTGAGCTCCCGCCGGGCAAGGTCTCCCTCATATCTGTGCTTAACCGTATTGAATGCAAGAAGATCTACAGTTGCGCCAGCTTCGACCAAGCCCTTAGAGAGCAGATGGATAGCAATCGAAGCTCCATCGTCCAATGGATAAGGACATTGTTTGGCTAAGACCAAAATCTTCATGGACCCAAGATAAGCCGCCAATACCTAATGTGGCAGCATAGCAATGAAATGTCTAACTTTATCATATCATGCAGATTGTATCTCCAGCACCATATCTCACCATTGCCGAACGGCATGAGCTTACTCAAAAGAGTGATTTGAAAGCGCTCTGGGGTGTGATGTATCATTGGATTATTGTGATCGCATGTTTTGCATTGGTCTATCACTTCCCAACGGTATGGGCGGTAATTATTGCCTTATTGATTATTGGAGGAAGGCAACTGGCTTGTGCTATACTCATGCATGACGGAAGTCATAATGCTGTATTCAATAGCAATACCTTCAATGATACTATCTGTAATTGGTTTGGTGCATATCCCATCTTTCAAGACGTACTCAAGTATCGCAGTTATCACTTACAACACCATCTGAATACAGGTCTTGATGAAGACCCTGATCTTCTGTTGACCAGAGGCTATCCGACGACTCGCAGCAGTATGTATCGCAAATTTTTTAGAGACCTCACAGGTCAAACAGGTGGTAAAGCGCTGGGAGGATTGATCATGATGCACCTCGGCTACATTGAATTTAATCTTGGTAAAAAAGTCGTTAGAGTATCACAAGAAGGACGTAGCTGGACCGAGTTTTTTAGAGTATTTATTGCCAATCTTGGTGGGCCCATTCTTACTCAGTTGATCATCTGGGCCTTGCTATCAATATTTGCCAGTGGTTGGTTATACTTATTGTGGATAGGCGCCTATTTGACAACCTTTCAACTTTCTCTCAGAGTTAGAGCTATTGCTGAGCATAGTGTACTCGAGGATACAACCGACCCCTATAAAAATACCCGTACAACTAAGGCCAATCTACTAGAGCAATTATTGTTTGCTCCATATCACGTCAACTATCACGCCGAACATCATATGATGATGTCGGTGCCGTCTTATAATCTTCCCAAGATGCATCGCTTGATAAAGGAGCGAGGGTTTTATGACAAAGGTGTAATGGCCCCAGGCTATTGGCACATTATTAAACTAGCTGGAAGCCACTAAAGTGGGTCAATTTTCAGATTCCTTTTTGTCTATAAGCTTGTAAGATCTATAGGTTGATAAGCAGAATTTAATCTTTAGATTTCAGACGTTAGTCGATATTTTGCGCTAAGCTGAATTATTAATCAAATCTTAGGTTGATATTAGAACACATAGTTATATGTGGTTCATGTTTGTACAACGTTGGTACCCATGCTCAGGAGCAAAACAGATATGTTGACACATTTATAAGTAAAATGAGATTCTATGATTTATCGAGCAAAAAATTTCGGACAAATTTACACTTTGGCTGTACTTACAGCATTGATTATAATCGGGTCTACATTCCCGCTAAGGGGCCAGACTTCAGAAAACATTTATTTAGATGAGTATGTCAATGGCACACTCCTGATACCTGCAGACTTCAGCACTAAGCAGGTTGCTCTGATCATCCAAGGGTCAGGGCCTACCGATCGCAATGGCAATAATCCAAGTATGAAGAACAATTCTCTCAAGATGCTCGCAGCCAGCCTAGCAGATCATGGCATAGCATCATTGACATACGATAAGCGAGGTGTAGCTGGCAGCCACATACCCGATCTCAAAGAATCTGAGATGTCCATAGATATGTTTATTGAAGATGCTAAAAATTGGGTCGACCTGTTGCACAAAGATGTGAGGTTTGATGACATCACAGTGATCGGGCATAGTCAAGGGTCCTTGGTTGGGATGATGGCCAGTCATGAATATGTTGACCGATTTGTATCGGTGGCTGGCGCAGGATATCCTATGGATACAATTCTAATAAGGCAACTTGAACAACGTGCTCCGATGCTAGTAGAGGAATCTACAGATATCCTCTCTCAGCTAAGGCAGGGCGTAAAAGTTGATAGTCTAAATCCATTTTTGATGAATCTTTTTCGGCCGTCCGTACAGCCGTTTTTGATGAGCTATATCGAAAAGACCCCAACCAAAGAAATCGCTAAACTTAGTATTCCTATATTGATCATCAATGGCGATACAGATATCCAAGTTGGTGTAGATGACGCTCAGCAGTTATACTCAGCATCCAACCAGGCGACTCTAGTAATCATAGAAAATATGAATCACGTACTTAAACATGTCGATAGTGAAGCCACTCAATATGCCAATATGGTGACTTATAACAAACCCGAATTGCCATTAGTGGCAGATTTTGTAGAGCACATCATACAGTTTGTAAAAGAATAAATCGTCGACAGAAGACAAAATAATTTGCTCAATTCCCTATGGTGAAATGAGTACTTTGTAACTTTCCGCCTCATTACTCAAAAACGCCAATAAACTTGCTGGTCTTGTAACTTAGGCATATTTGATAGGTCTAAAATAAATTATTCAATCGAAAGTAAACGCTTCGATACAGATCAATAAGCAATTAATAGCATCCATGAAGGAAGCAATCAAAAACGAATTACTTGATGAGTTCAATAGAGGGCTCATATACCACCCTCTTATTCAGAGACTAACAGGGCTGAGTAAAGAACTTCAAGTCGTGATTGATGATGCTGCCGCTCTGATGTGTGAGGAACAAAGGACTTCTGCCAAAGACATAAATGAAGCAAAGGAAACGATCAAGTTACTGCGCATGAGTCTCAATACTACTTTTGATCCAGAAAGACATACCACTGTTGAGGATATAGAGGCAGACGAAGCTCTACGTGAAGCGCTACATACGATTTGCCCTCGCTGGCCTTTCTTCATATAAACTTACACGTGAACTCTCGACTGATGTAAATAGGTGACTACATAGATTATATTTGCTAATCTAATTGCAGTAGCACATGTCAGATAAAAAAGTAATCTTCTCTATGGAGGGTGTCACAAAGATCTACCCCCCTAAAAAACAAGTACTCAAGAATATATGGCTCTCATTTTACTATGGTGCCAAGATTGGGGTACTTGGTCTCAATGGTAGCGGAAAGTCGAGCCTCCTGAAAATCATTGCAGGCCTCGACACCAACTATCAAGGCAAAGTAACCTTTGATAAAGAATATAAAATAGGCTATCTCGCTCAAGAACCAGAGCTAGACGAATCCAAGACGGTAAAGGAATGTGTGCAAGAAGGAGTACAGCATATCGTCGATGTCGTCAAAGCCTATGAAGACATCTCTGCAAAGCTTGCCGAACCGATGGACGATGATGCCATGATGAAACTCATCGAAGAGCAAGGAGAACTACTCGAGAAGATGGACCACCTCAATGCGTGGGACCTCGACCATACATTAGAAATTGCCATGGACGCTCTGAGATGTCCACCTGATGATGCTACAGTATCTGTGCTCTCGGGTGGTGAGCGTCGTCGAGTAGCACTGTGTCGTTTACTCCTCAGCAAGCCTGACATCCTATTGCTGGATGAGCCTACTAACCACCTCGATGCAGAGAGCGTCCACTGGTTGGAGCAGTTCTTACAGTCATTTCCAGGTACAGTCATAGCTGTCACGCACGATAGATACTTCCTCGACAACGTAGCAGGATGGATCCTCGAACTTGACAGAGGAGAAGGTATCCCATGGGAGGGCAACTACTCTACATGGCTCGATCAAAAATCTAAGCGACTGGCACAGGAAGAAAAAGCTGAATCCAAGCGTCAGAAGATCCTCAAGCGCGAACTAGAATGGAGCCGTATGGCACAGAAGGCCAAACAATCTAAGGGCAAGGCTCGTCTAAACGCCTACGATGCCCTCAGCAGTCAGGAGGTCAAAGAGAAAGAGGCTAAGCTTGAGTTATACATACCACCAGGTCCAAGACTCGGTGATAAAGTAATAGAGATTGAAAACTTGTCGAAAGCATTTGACAATCGAGTGCTAATCGAAAATCTCAACCTGAGCATTCCTAAGAATGCCATCGTCGGGATCATCGGACCCAATGGTGTTGGTAAGTCTACGCTCTTTAGGATGATTATGGGTGAAGAAACCCCAGATGCTGGCACAATCACCAGAGGTGATACGGTACAGGTCGCTTACGTGGATCAGTCCCATAAAGATCTGCTAGCTGAAAAGACCATCTTCGAGGTAGTCAGCCAGGGCAACGATATCCTCAAAGTCGGCAATGTAGATGTTAATGCTCGAGCCTATCTGAGCAAGTTCAATTTCGCTGGCAGTGATCAGCAAAAGAAAGT
>CAZJTO010000198.1:0-5195 GCA_964548935.1 uncultured Saprospiraceae bacterium | reverse complement strand
TAGGATTGCTATTGGTATTATTCTTTTGTGCGTCAGGCCTTGCTCAAGATGATAAGGTACTATTTACAGTAGGTGATGATCAAGTTACAGTATCTGAATTCACCTATATCTACGAGAAAAACAATCGAGAAAAAGCACTCTATGACAAAGAGAGCCTTGAAGAGTATCTGGAATTATATTCCAATTTTAAATTAAAAGTTCATCAAGCTAAGGAGCTCGGCATGAATCAAGCTGAGTCTTACAAAGCAGAATTGGCAGGCTACAGACGACAGCTGGCAGATTCGTATGTCATAGATCGAGAGGTTAATGACCAAATGGTCGAACAGCTCTATGAGCGCAACAAACTTGATGTACATCTCAAGCATATCCTTATCCCCCTAAAGCGAAAGGCCTCGTCTGCCGACGAAAAACTTGCACTAGACAAACTGACTCAAGTGAACATGGCGCTGAATGCAGGCACCAAATTTGAAGAAGTTGCCATCGAAATGTCAGAAGATAAAGGCTCATCATCTAATGGCGGTGATGTAGGTTATATGACTTCGGGGTTACCAGATGGTTATGTAGAATTAGAAGAAGCTATGTATAACACGCCTGTTGGATCACATGTCGGGCCGATCAGAACAGACTTCGGATATCACTGGGTAAAAGTAGAAGATACGAGACCTGCACGAGGTCGCATTGAACTGTCGCATATCCTCGTACGCAAGAAAAACAAGGGCCAGACTACTAACGATCCTAAGGAATTGATTGACGCAATGTATAATGCTCTTAAGATCAATCCAGAATTGTTTGAAGATGTAGTACGGACATCGTCACAAGATGAAAAGACTAAAAACGCCAAGGGTTATCTCGGATATATCGGTATAGGCCAATATGAAAAAACCTTTGAAGATGCAGCATTTAGTCTCACAGAAAATGGGCAGATATCAATGCCTATAGAAACATCTACAGGCTACCATATTATAAAACGAATCTCCAAAAAATCTCCTGATTCAAGAGATCAAATAGCCGCCAAAATAAAGGACCGTCGCAATACGGGAGAGCGTTTTAACCTGCAGAAAGTAAAAGTTGTAAAGCAAATTCAGGAAGAATCAGGATTCCAAACAGATTCGGACGCCCTCAAACAATTCTTAGAACCACTTGGCAATGATTTTTTTGATTTCAACTGGACCACACCAGAGTATGATGAGATACCATTATTCAACTACGCCGATCGGGTTGCGACTATCAAAACCTTTGGTGAGTATGTCAAGAAAAATAACAAGATCCGTATCAGAGGAAAAAATCGTGGGATCGCCGAAACTGTCAATGAGCTCTACCAAAATTATATTGGTGACGAGGCTATTGCATATGTGGAAAGTCAATTAGAAGATAGATATCTTGAGTTTAAGAATCTCTTACGCGAATATGAGGAAGGTATACTACTCTTTGAGATCACAAAGAATGCTGTTTGGGATAAGGCATCTACAGATACTGCTGGCCTCAAGCGCTACTACACGCTCAATCAGAATAAGTATATCTGGGAGCCGCGAGCGGATATTTCTTCATACTCAATACGTTCTGTAGATACAGACCTACTCAATCAGATCATAGCATTTGCACAATCTAATAGCCCAGAAGAGACCAAAAAACGCTTTAATACAGGTCAAACAGAATTAGTCATGCACCAATCGTCCACTGTCGAGCGGAGTTCAGATCTTGCAAAAGGAGTTCTTTTTAAGGTTGGTACCATGACAGAACCCGATGTCAACCAAGGTCTGAGGATTACAAGATTTAAGAAAGTGGAAGGTGTATATCCCGCGAGTAAAAAATCGCTCAAAGAGTCTCGAGGATATGTAATCTCTGACTATCAAGATCAACTGGAGCGAGAGTGGATTGCAGATCTTAGAGAGCGCTATGATGTTAATATCAACAAGAGAGTGCTTCGCAGTCTCATCAAAAATTAAGCCTCAGTGCCCCACAGATTCTGTATTGCCTTATTCATAGTTTCATGCATATGGTCTTGCACTCAACAAGATAGAAGTGACGACTTAACTGATCTTATAGTCGCCAAGGTCTATAATACCACATTACATCAGAGCGAGTTGGATGCAGTCATCCATCCATCAGTCACCCAAACAGATAGTGTTGCTCTTGCAAAGGCATACATAGATCAATGGATCAAAGATCAAGTACTCATGGAAGAGGCTTCCAACTATTTTATCGATCGCAGTAACATTGACAGACTTGTTGATGACTATCGCAAAAAACTGATCAAGTTCGAATATGAAAACAAGATCATATCGGAGCAATTTGACACTATTGTAAATAAGATTGAACTCACTTCTTTTTATGAGAGCATTAAGGAACAGTTCCTCCTGCGTGAATCTGTCTATAATGTTCAGCTCGCAGAACTCAATAATGAAGTATCCGACCTTAAAGATCTTTACAAAGAATGGAAAAATGATAATCCGGCAGCAGTCTTTGCAATTGCCTCTCGATCGGTATCGGATACTACGGTATGGATGACTTGGCCAGAGATCAACAAATGGTCTGACAAATTCAGTGAGCGCAAAGCTACTGAAGGATCATCTCAACAAATCGCGACAGATAATTCAGAAATATTTCTTAAAGTACGAGAAAGAAGAGCGCCAATGGATTATTCCCCCTTACCTTTCGTGCGAGTTCAGTTAAAACAGATGATTTTACATAAACGTAAGTTGAAGCTACTCGAGTTGAAGAAAGATGAATTGTATAAAGAAGCATTGGAAGCTGATGAGATCAAAATAATAACACAATGAAATACGCCATTTTCGTATTAACTTTTTTCGTGACGACCTTGTCATTAACTGCCCAGCAAGCATTAATACTGGATAAGGTCATTGCCCGTGTAGGAAGTGAGACTATTCTCTATTCCGATCTGCAAGAGCTTTTTAGTTATGCTAAAGCACAAAGTGCAGATTACACTGACGATATACAGTGTCAGATCATGGATCAATTGATTGGCAAGGCACTACTACTTGATCAGGCCAAGCTGGATAGTATAGTCGTCAACGATTTCGAAATAGAAGTAGAATTGGAGAGAAGAATAGATTTTATCCTTGGTCAGCAGATGGGTGGCAACGAAGAATTATTCATCAGCACTTATGGCAAGACTCCTCTGGAGCAAAAAGAAGTCATGAGAGAGCCCTTGCGAGAAGACCTGCTTCAACAGCGTATACAAGGTCAACTGATAGAGGATGTAACGATTACTCCTAAGGAGGTCGTAGCTTACTTTGAGTCCATCCCTAGCGACAGCTTGCCATATCTAAATGCAGAAGTAGAGCTCGGAGAAATTATCTCTAAGACTATGATCTCTGAGAAATACAAGGAAGCAGCGCATGATAAGTTGGTGAAAATCAGAAATCGTATTGTTAATGATGGCGAAGACTTCGCCGAACTTGCATCCATATTTTCAGATGATGGTGGGTCAGCGATAAAGGGTGGTGACTTAGGATGGCAGAAGAGGGGTACTTTTGTTCCAGAATTTGAAGCAGCTGCGTTTAATCTCGCAGATCAAGAAATATCAGGGGTCGTCGAGACGCCATTTGGCTATCACGTGCTCCAGTTATTAGGGCGCAGGGGAAATAATATTAATCTCAGACACATCCTCGTAAAGCCAGAAATTTTGCAAGAGGATATTGACAGGACTAAAAATCACCTGGACTCTATCGCACAGTTGATCAGTACTGATTCACTATCATTTGAGATTGCTGTGAGACGTCATTCAGACGAAGATGCCCAAAGCTATAATAACGCTGGTAGACTCAATAATGACAAGACAGGTGATACGTTCTGGGAGACTGCTGATCTCCCCTATCAAATCTATTTTGCTATAGAAGATTTACAACCTGGTGATGTATCAGAAGTATTGGAGTTTGAGCAGCGAGGCGAGAAAGTCTATAAGATTGTACAACTACAGTCCAAGACTAAACCGCATAAAGCAAGCTTAGAGACAGATTATTCCAAGATTCAAAACTTTGCTAAGGAGAGCAAAAAAAATGAATACTTCAATAACTGGATGGATCGGAAAATCGACAATACTCTGATCACTATTGTCAATGATTTCAAATCATGTCCAAATCTTATGAAGCACTACGAAGAGGAAAAGAATGTGCTGGATAGGTAGGGGAGACAAAATTAATTTGCTAATTGATTCATATGTCGCCATAATGGATCAGCCTTGGACACATCTCGCCCTTAATGGCATATATTGTTTCAACGAATAAGTCCTTCTTGGTTATATAAAACTACAGCCGAGACTATTTGTCCATGTAAAGATTTCCTCCCAAAGGCCGTCAACATTTTTGTAAACATAGTATGTCCCAAGAGAACCACCTCCTATTGGATCAATACGGTAGAAGTTACGATATGTGATGAGATAGCTTTCTGTCATCATAGGATAAGCGAATACTTGAAACTGATCAAATAGTTCTTTTTTAACTACACAATCATAATTATGTGGTACGGCTCTTTCGATAGCTATTCGAGCCGTTTGCTCTTGGCTTGATCTTGCGGCCTGGATGATCGCATCATAGGCCTCTTTATCAACACCTATATCTCTTATCAGAAAATGAAAAAGGCTATTCCTTAGTGCACATTTACGATCTAAATAGATCGTATTAAATGGTGGTGGTGCTTTGGCATACGGTGGTGGATCTAATGAGACAATCTTGTTATCCGTTGAGGCACTTTCAAAGGACATGGGATAATCCTCAAACTCCTTGATATTTTTTATATCAAATGGAATCAACTTATAAGCCGTCGGGATTTCTGCAAAATCACGCTCTATGATGTATTCTAACTGTACGATCTCTGGAGGTTTCGGTTGATTGCAACCGAAGCTGACTACCAGCAGCAGTGACATAGTGGATAAGAAAATTGACGAATAATTCATTCTTAATCTCAAGTTGTCCACCTTGTCAGAAAAAAGACTCTGAGCCATTCTCCGTCAACTTTTTTGTAGACGAAGAACATACCACCACCAACTCCTTCCATTCCTTTGGTTATATAGTAGCGGTTTCTATAGATGATCAGATAATCATCTGTCATAATCGGATATGCGAACACCTGAAATTCTTCAAACAAGAATCTCTTGTAAACTTGACTATAAGTATATGGCACAGCTCTATCTACAGCCGCTCGAGCTGTCTCCCCCTCCACCTCTTTGGCAAATG
>CAZJTO010000197.1:0-5199 GCA_964548935.1 uncultured Saprospiraceae bacterium | reverse complement strand
TATCATCCTTTATCGTATTCAATGAATCGACGACGGTGTTACGGACATGATCGATGGTATCTCGAACCGTTTGCTCTACTTCCTCTTTTTTATCTTCCACTGTTTCAGTGATTCGCTCTGTAATACTCTCCCGAATACTGCCTTTGGCAATAGCTATGTCCGTGAGTTTAATTCTCGGCTTCAGGAGGTTTCCACTCACATAAGCATCTATTTCTACTCGTACATCCTCAGTTAAGGTCGCGAGTTGGTCACTTAGTATTCCTTTGTTTGCCAAGAGTGATACTGCCTTCTGCATATTAAATTTTGAGCTGGGAAGACTCATAGTAACATGGTAGTCAATATCTTGATTGAAACCATGAGTTCCTTCGTACGAGAGCTGGATATCATCTCTTGTCATGCTCATCTCTTTCACTACAACTCTACCATCTTCTACTAAGAAATAGCGACTCAAGTTTTCAATTTGCCATGTTTTATCCGTTGTAGATCTCTGTATAAAGCTCAAAAAGGTGTCTATCGGAGCAAATCCATTGATCGCCCCATCCTTAGTTTTTAACTGTCCAAATGCACTTATAGAGTTTAAGTCCGGTAGATAGTTTTGATCGATATCTGTCTTTAACTCAAACACCATGTCAAAGTCTCCTTGGATATACTTGCTTAATGGCAGTATCATATTCATGAGTTTGACTTTCTCTGCGGTCTGACTCAAGGAGACCTCCTTGACATCTACATCAATAACTACTCCGCCAACGCCATCAACGAAATCGTCAAATTGACCGGTGAGTGTGATGTCACCATCCAGAAACTGGGCTTGCTGAGACATAGTAACTTGCTCACCAGCTATGTTTAAATCGCCTAATGCCTTAGTTAGGTCGATACCATAGAGTGTAGCCTTACCAACGTCATAGGATATATCGAGATCGATATTATCAGGTAAGAGTTCTGTAACTCCATCCGTTGATGTAGTATCATCAGATATGAAACTATCCAGGTTTAAGTCTGGGCTATACAACGTCAAGTCTCCAGAGAGTGTGTCCCCATTTAGTCCATACTGAAGTAATTTGTCCAAGTTTCCCTTGCCTGTGATAATATTATTATTCACGCCATCAGCTGTAAACTCTAGCTTGGAGCTTGCATCACTAATATTGCCAGTACCCTTGAGTCCTTGTATGCTGTAGCTTGAATAATTAATCTCGTCAATGCTTAACTCAGTGATCAAGTCAATCTGAGGGATCGGGTAAGAATTATTGATGGACTCAGACTCTGTGGTGCTGTCATCGATGTAGTCAATTTTAGCAATAGCCATATTGAGCACACCAGTTGTCGCTTCTTGATCAGAGAGCAAAGTAAGAGGTTCTTTCAAAGATCCTTTTATATCTAAGCCTTGAGCAATAGACAGATTAGCTGCTTGAAGGGTATAACTAAGGGATTCGTCACTGCCTTCGACTGTGAGTTCCTCAATCTGATAGGTTTCTGTTTGGCTACTATAGTTAATATCCCTGCCTATCACATTGATATCAAATAGTTCTCCACCATCTGAAAGCAAGCCAAAGCTTTTATTGATGGCAGTATTAATAGCTAATCGACCATCAAAGATGCCAGCTAGCTCTGTACCTTGCTCGAGTGGTATACATTCCTCAAGATCATTAAGATTTAGCTCAAAGTCTGAATCAACATCCACGGCATAGCCACCAGAGGTACTCTTAATATTACCAATTCCCTTTACATAGTTCTCTCCACTGGCGAGATCTACGTTGTTTATGATTATATCTGTAAAGGCTCTTGTCTGTGCTGTATTACTCAAAGAAATGTCAGCGTCGAGCTTGTCAATACTTTTAGGCAGACCCGGATAAGTCAAGCTCCCATCTTTCAACTTTAGAGCAATATCATAAATCGGGTAGGCTCCTGAAGAATTTCCATATAGTTTACCCACTAAATCATAGGTCCCTGAAGACTTAAGTGATCTGTATTCATTTTCATAAAACACATTGAGCAACGAAGCTAGTTTTTTCACTTCTGTTTCTGGTGAGGATATAGAAATGTCATATGATCCAGAAGGACCGAGATTGACAAAACCACTGGTATTGATCGGTAGATCATTAATAGAGGTCTTAAGCTGCTCAAAGCTCAATTCTGTCATATTATCCGTGAGATGCACTGATCCAGAACCATTTATGTTGAGATGATCATTAATAAATCCACCATCTACGATCGCATCATAATCAAGATCTACATCAATATTCTCATTGAGGTAATCAATTGAACCATCCGCATTGATGTCGTCAAGACTAATCTTAGTATTGGACTGTTGATCGATATATCTTAGATTGATATGATCTAAACCGAAGGACTCTAAGCTAACATTACTACTATTTGATGATCCACTCGATTCTTTGGTAATATCATAATTAGTGTTTCCCTCACGATCTGTATAAGCTGTAATCGTTCCATCAGCTAACTTAAGTTTCTTAATCGTATAGGACTCTTTGTTTTGCAGGGCTTCAATGATATTGAGCGCCACCTGAAATGTACCAAGTTCCATTAGGGCCGGGACACCATCTATAGATACATCCTTAAGCTGAACTCCTAAAGAAGGAAATGTAGAAAGAAAGGAAACATCTGCAGATTGATAAGTTATGGGAGTAGTTAACTCAGCATTGACGCTATCCACTACTTTTTTGATAATAGCTTTTTTATTAAGCTCTACTGCCAATATCGCCACACCAATAAGTAGGACTAGAAATATTACAATACGTATTAGCCATTTTATCATTGATAGTCTTATTTAGGGATTCGATTAAGAGACGTTGTGCGAGCTTGGTTTAACCGTTAAATTCATGCTAATAACGGTGCAATTAGCTTTATACTTGTGAAGGACGCTCAGGTTCTTGTTAAAAAATGGAGAAAAATAGATTATTACACATCCAGGATTTGTCCGTGAGCTTCAGAACGAAGTCTGGAGATACAGATGCGGTTAACAATGTGAATATTGTGCTTCGTGCCGGTGATTGCTTAGGTGTAGTAGGAGAGTCGGGATCGGGAAAGTCAGTTACCAGTCTGTCTATTCTCAATCTGATCTATCCTAATCCGAATGCTGTTGTTAGTGGGAAAGTACTGCGATATCATGACGAGTCTTCTATGGATTTGCTTCAGTTAGATGAGAAAGCTTTATCTGAGATTCGAGGTAATGATATATCTATGGTCTTTCAGGAACCTATGAGTTCTCTCAATCCTGTCAAACGTTGTGGTTCACAGATTGAGGAAGTTCTTGAGATTCACAACATAGTAGCTAAAGCCAATCGCAAAGAGCGCGTATTAGAGTTGATTCACTCCGTTGAATTACCAGATGCAGAGCGTATCTATCGTTCATATCCACATGAACTGAGTGGGGGTCAACTGCAGAGAGTCAACATAGCCATGGCATTAGCTGGTGATCCCAAGATTATGATCTGTGATGAGCCTACGACGGCTCTGGATGTAACCGTTCAGAAGAAAATCATTGAATTACTCAAACGCATTGTTACTGAAAGGGATATCGCCTTGATCTTTGTCTGTCACGATTTAGATCTGGTAGCCGAGCTATGCAATAGGATTGTAGTCATGTACAATGGGGATGTAGTTGAGCAGGGACAATTACCTGATACATTCCATAAGCCACAATCTGATTATACTCGAGCGCTTTTAGCATGTCGACCTAAACCATCCTATAATGACATACGACTTCCTACTGTAGACAGGATTATGTCTGGGCAGTATGAACCCGTCAAACGCCCAATAGCTGATATCGATAAGAATAATGCAGTCTTAACAGTCGAAAATCTTGTCGTCAAGTATAGAACTAATCCTCTGGCGATCTTTCAAAAAAAGAAGTACTTAACTGCCGTAGATGAAGTGTCATTTACCCTGTACAAGGGGGCGGTATTAGGAATAGTAGGGGAGTCGGGCTCAGGAAAGTCAACCGTCGCAAAATGTATCTGTGGTGTCATCCCCGCCAGTGAGGGTCTAATCACTTATGAAGGTAGAACCATAGATAGTCAGGTGTTGTCATCGGACAAAACGCTCAGAAGGAAAATTCAAATCATCTTTCAAGATCCATATGGATCCCTTAATCCACGGATGAGGATTGGTCAAGCCATTCTTGAGCCCATCAAATATCATAAGTTACACCCAGGTCAGGCCCGTGAGAGAGTCATTCAACTGTTGGGTGATGTGGGTCTGAATGAGAGTTATTTCGATCGATACCCTCATCAACTCTCAGGCGGGCAACGTCAGCGAGTCTGTATTGCCCGAGCGTTATCTGTAGAACCGGAGATATTGATTTGTGATGAGAGTGTATCCGCACTGGATGTGTCTGTGCAGTCCCAAATTCTCAATCTGTTAGACGGCCTTAGGAGTAAATATCAGCTCAGCATCATATTTATCAGCCATGATCTTTCGGTGATTCACTATATCAGTGATGAGGTGATCGTAATGAAAAATGGTAAGATTGTAGAGAGAGGA
Source organism: uncultured Saprospiraceae bacterium (assembly GCA_964548935.1). Taxonomy (GTDB): domain Bacteria; phylum Bacteroidota; class Bacteroidia; order Chitinophagales; family Saprospiraceae; genus GYS-P2D. The sequence goes on along the minus strand of CAZJTO010000197.1, from coordinate 702 downwards.
AGTGCAGATCAGATTATAAGCACGCCACAAGAAAGCTATACTAAGGAGTTGATTAGTAGTATGCCTGTGGGGGTATAGTATTTAGCAGGGAAACAAAATTCAATAAGTGATTATTGCTACTATCGTGGAACAACAATATCTCAAATGCAGAACGCAATAAATAAATTTATCAGGAGAAACTATTTCTCAAGCTTTCTAATTGGATTTACAGCGGTTATAGGGGGAATAGGCTTAGCATATCTAACAAATGACGCTGAACCTTGGGGAACTATTGGAGGATTTATAAGCGCCATTGGCTTAGTATTTTTGGTGTATGCAGGTACTACAAAACATGCTTAATTAAGCTTGAAATATTTATTCCTACTTATACTGTTAACTGAAGTATACCCAAATAGAAATTTTGTGATCGGAGCTCTATCCCTTAGATCGATCTATACGCCTTGGCGTTTAAGAAAGAGCACATTACTTTTTAATAAAATTTCATATTAAAGGAATACATCAGCATGTTCAAAACATCAACAGCCATTCTTCTCTTGCTAATAGGCATTTCTGTTGTGATAGGGGTATTGTATTGGTTGGTAGCTACGCCAAAAAAACCAATGCTTCAACCATCATTAGAAGAACGTACGGACTTTAGCTATAGTACTCCTCTCTTAATTGAACAGGACTCTTCTCTCAATCGGCCCTTACTACTCAGAAGAG
>CAZJTO010000196.1:0-5222 GCA_964548935.1 uncultured Saprospiraceae bacterium | reverse complement strand
CTATTACTGGTGAGGCGGGCCGAGAGCTGACACTCATAAGGCAAGAGCTGGCACGCCGTAAAGGGCGTTAGTATTCACCACCATATTGTGCCGTCCTGAGGGGGCAGGGGGGCTTTAAAACTGATTCGTCCTCAACATCACGAGTGTACACGCTTCGATACATTCTATCTTGTGCTTTGTAAATTTCTGCCAAGCCTCTGTGCTCTCCGATCCCGGATTGAAGATGACTCTGTCGGGTTTTAGCGCTATGATCTCGTCGATATATTCATTGCCGATTTCCTCTCGTAGATACATCGTGACAGTATCGATATCCACATCTTCTGGGATGCTGCGATGTATAGGCTCGCCAGCTACCGTGCCTGTAGATCGTCCGACCAAGATTGGCTTATGATCATATTCCTTGAGTAATTTGGCAGCCTTATTAGAATATCGAGATGGCTTGGTGGAAGCCCCAAGAACTAAAACATTTTCTGATGTATCGCCCATTTGATAGAAGTTCGTCTGATATCATAACGGGCATATGATGCGATCGGTTGCACACCTTAACGACTGATGCATTGCTGTTGTTAAAAATGGCGTAATAAAAAAAGCCCTGAATCAGTATTCACTAATCAGAGCTTTTTAAAAATCGGGTTTTAAGACGCGTGTTTTAAGACGCTTGATCTCTCTTATAGTTCGAACTGACCTGTTCCAACTTTATATCCTTTGTTGTAGATTTCTACATTATAGGTACCATCTACTGGTTCGGTAGAAGGCTTCCAATCCATACAAGCTTCAGTATCTTCATTGTTGTAAGTTAGCTCGCCAGACATGGTGTATTTGATAGATTTACCTGTTGTGGCATCAGTAATTTCTCCTGATCCTTGCTCGCTGGCAGACAAGGTCTCGCCATTTGGATTGAGGATGCGGAGGTAGAAGGTCTCATCACCGGCGGGTACTATCACGTTAGTTTCTGTTCTGAAACATGTACGCAAAGTCTCCATTTTTTTATTGCGCTTTCTTACTTTGAAGGATCCGTCGTCATTGATGTTTCCACCATTGAAGCTCATCCAGTTGATCTTAATTACTGATCCGACGTCGACGATACCTGCTAGATTGGAATTTTCATTCATCAATACATCTTTTTCACTCATTAGCACAGCACGTGCCTCTTGCAATTTAGAATTGTCATCTTTTGCACTGCTAAGGTCATTGTTGAGTGTCGTATTCGTGCTCACCAATGTTGCATTCTGAGACTCCAATTGCTCAGTTTTTGCCCTAAGATCATTGATCTGCACTAGGTACCCTGCTGTGAGTGACTCAAATTGAGTGATTTCCTCTTTAGCCTTATCTAACTCTCTGCGAGTCCAGATTAATCCGTCGATCTTTTTCTTTTGTGCAGTAAGCTCTGCTTTCTGATTGTCGATTAGTGCATTTAGCTCAGTGTTGTCGCTACGCATGCTTTCGATACTTTCAAGAGCTGCTTGATAGTCAGCATCTAGCTCTGCCTGTGTACTGCGCATTTCGTTCATCTCAGTAAGTTGAGTTGAGTTTTGCGACTTCAGTTGTGTGTTTTGATAGAATAGGTAGCCCGCTAATAATAGCAAGAGGGCGACGAGAATTCCAAGGATTGTTCGAGTAGACATTTAATTACTTTTTAAGTTCTGTAATGTAAATTTAGTTTGCAACTACAATATGTGTGCTGATTTAAGCGCATTTCATTAGGGTATTACCTTATTTTCAAGGATTATGGCAATTACCTTGCACAATTTGCACAGAATTCTTTTCGTCGATATCGAGACCGCAACGATCGTGCCTCAGTATGATCAACTTGATGAGGCGCTCCAAGAGCATTGGCGCCAAAGATATAATAGATACTCAGCTTATGAACATGCTGACTTAGAAGTCAATCAAACGCCACAAGAATATTTTGATAACAAGGCCGCTATATATGCAGAGTATGCCAAGGTGATCTGCGTATCTATTGGATACATACGAGGGCCGTATCCTGATCATGAGTTAAGGCTAAGAACGATCAAGGGGGACGATGAAGTTAAGCTACTGACGGAGTTCTCAACATTTTTGCATGAGTTCTACTATGATCGATTTAACCACTTTCTCTGCGGCCATAATATCAGGGAGTTTGACGTACCATTTCTCTGTAGGCGTATGATCATCAATCAGATGCGATTGCCCAATCTGTTAAATATCATGGGTGCCAAGTCTTGGGAAACATCGCATCTCATCGATACACTAGATCTATGGAAGTTTGGCGACTATAAGCATTACACCTCGCTGGATCTACTATGTCAGGTGCTCGGTGTTGAATCTCCCAAAGGATCTATCAGTGGTCAGGATGTTTCAAGATTATACTGGTCGGGTGAGCTTGAGGACATAGCAGCCTACTGCGAACGAGACGTCAGAGCCACCATGGAAGTTTACCTCAAGTGCATCAATAGCGGGCGAGAAAATCAAGTATCAGCTGCCGAAGAAGAGTAAAAGTCTAAAGTGTCCTATTTTTGCACAAAAAATAGATAGCTGTCATGGGTAGAATTTTTGAGGTAAGGAAGGCATCAATGTTTGCTCGCTACGATCGTATGGCGAAGCAGTTTTCAAGAGTAGGCAAAGAAATCAACATTGCTGTAAAGGCTGGAGGCCCCGATCCTGACAATAATCCCGCACTCAGACGTGCCATGCAAAATGCCAAAGGTGTCAACATGCCTAAGGATAAGGTAGAGTCCGCAATCAAACGTGCCATGGGCAAGGACACCTCAGACTATGAGCAGTTGATGTATGAGGGCTATGCGCCGCATGGGGTAGCGATCCTCGTGGATACAGCCACCGACAATCCTATACGTACTGTCGCTAAGGTACGAGCCGTGTTTAACAAGTGCAACGGTAACCTCGGAACCAGTAATAGTGTGAGCTTTCAGTTTACGCAGATGGGCGTCTTTAAGCTTGATACAGCGGATCACGATATGGAGATGCTTGAGCTTGAACTCATCGACCATGGACTCGAGGAGCTTGGGACAGGTACGGATGACAATGACAATGAAGTGCTCATCATCCGAGTACCATTCAATGAGTTTGGCAATATGCAGAAAGCTCTTGAGGACCGCAAGATGGAAGTCAAGTCCTCCGAGATCGAGTGGATTCCACAGAATATGATAGAGCTATCCGGTGATGATGCTGATGAAGTACTTAAGCTCATCGCTAAGATGGAAGAGGAGGAGGATGTCCAGAAGGTTTTCCATAATCTGGCGTAGGCTCTTTTGTTATCGCGAATAAGTAAGTATGAGACCTGCTGATTGTTGTAGAACGATAAGACCCAATGTACACTTATGAACAAGTATAACTGGCCTCTATATCTTATAGCCTGTTTGCTGTTCCTCAGTTGTAAAGATGTCTCACACACCCAACTGTCTCAATTCGACCAGCATGACCTATGGCTAAGTGAGACTGGAGCGATCATCCGCTATGTCAAAGATCAGCCAATATTGTTTCATCGCAATATCAGATATCCCATCGAAATCAAGTCTGACACGGAGCTTTCATTTAAAGGACAGGATGAGGATGTCTATGAGGCTCGATATATCACAAATGGAGCAAGTATGGCGATTGATATCACAACAGAAGAGGGGCCATTCATCAGGTTTGCAGATACTCGACGATTAGAATTTTTCAATTATCATGAACAAGTCTCAGGTATAGCAGTGGATTCGGCAGTGATCGTCCGTCAGAATAAGGAGGACATCAAGGTCAACTTCGATGAAGAGAATCCACTCAATGCGGAGATGCGTAAGGATCTATTTACGATAGGCCACCAGTACTATAATAATTACAGACCTAATCGAGACGACGAAGTTCAGCTTAGACTTCATGTTGGTGATCAGGGACTCATCAAGAGATATACTGCCTTTGTGCCCAATACAGTAGAGTTTCCATATCGATATATCACGCTGTGGTAGTTACTCACAGGGGTAGTATGATTTAAATTCCAGCGTTTAAATAATCGATTTCAACTATAATAGGTTGATTTATATCTTGCGGTAAGTCTTTATTTTGGACACTTGCCGCAAAATATAATATTATGATCAACCTTGATTTCTGTGAATTATTGACCTAAATTTATACTTTATAAATTGCGGTAACTAGATAGAATTTGGTACTTGCCGCAGAATATAATCTCTATGGAGTTAATAGGTCGAGCGCATGAGAGGCAGATAATTAACGATTGTATCAAAGATGAGCGATCGCACTTTATCGTGGTATATGGTCGACGTAGGGTAGGTAAGACATTCTTGATTCGACAGCATTTTAATAATTCATTTACCTTCTATTGTACTGGACTTGCTAGTGTTGACATGGAAGCTCAACTGCTTAATTTTGCTGCATCGCTTAGCAGATCTAAACGACGTAATGCTGAACGACCTCCGACATCATGGGCTGAAGCTTTTGAACGATTAATCAAGTTGCTCAGTAAATCACGCAGTAAGAAGAAGGTCGTCTTCTTAGATGAGTTGCCATGGATGGATACCGCTCGATCCAATTTCATTTCTGCGCTTGAGTATTTTTGGAATGGGTGGGCGAGCGCTCGTAATGATATTGTACTGATCACATGTGGCTCGGCGGCATCATGGATGCTCGATAATCTGATTAATAATAAAGGAGGCCTATATAATAGAGTATCGAGAAGAATCAAGTTGAGGCCATTTTCATTGCAGGAAGTAGAGCAATTCATTAACAAGAGGAAGTTTAAGTTAAATCGGTATCAGATCATCCAATTACATATGATTTTTGGTGGTGTGCCGTATTATCTTGATATGCTACGTCCTGATGAGAGTATTGCCCAGAATATTGATCGCCTAATCTTTAATGAGGACGCTCAACTGAAAGGAGAGTTTAGATTACTGTTTAAATCATTATTTGATAAAGCGGATCGGCATGAACAGATCATTAAGGCACTAACCAAAAGGAAGACTGGCCTGATCAGGCAAGAGATTATTGATCGTATACCTCATAAAGATGGTGGAGGTATCACTAAGGCACTAGAGGAGTTGGAAGCCAGCGATTTCATTAGCTCATATACTTACTATGGCAAGAAATCACGAGGCAGAAGATATCAATTGTTAGACCCGTTCACACTGTTTCACTTTAAATACATCCAGGATAAGCCTCAGAGTGATAATTACTGGATGTCCCAAATAAATAGCCAATCTTATCACAGTTGGGCTGGGAATGCG
>CAZJTO010000195.1:0-5234 GCA_964548935.1 uncultured Saprospiraceae bacterium | reverse complement strand
TTTAGATCAGCACTACTACTCACATCTATGTCGAGAGCCTGAGCATCAACTTCAACGTTCATGTCACCACTGCTACTCACTCTAATCTTGAGTTGGTCGCTATAGACGATCTCATCTGCGACAAGGTCAGCACTTGAGCTCGCCGATAGATAGCTCAGCTCATCAGCGTATGTGATAATTGCCTTGATCCGCTTACCGTTGCCCCAACTGATATTCCAATTCTTATTCTTCTTACCGACATATAGGATGCCGTCATCAATTTCTACCTTAACATCGTTTAGGTCTACGTTTTTGACTTCTACATAGATGTGATTCTTATCGCCTTTGACGAGTTTTGCCTCTACAGATGAGGATACTGCCACGCCTCTAAAGGTTTCTAAATCTTTCTCCCCACTATTTTGAGCGGTGATTAATAGTGTGGAAAATAACAGTATGAATGTGATGAAATATCTCATAGTTAATGTGTTTTTATCTAAGGACGGCAATTAAAATATAAGGGTTGCATCAAGTCGATGAATCGATCGCTTCAATCGACCTAAGGCGAAATAAAGGAAGAAATAATGCGCCTTATTTCCATGTTTGACGACTTCTATGTTTAGTGGGATACCTTTGTGATATGTCATTAATAGACCTTAACAGAGAAAAAATATTGCGTAAGCTTGGCATCGAGTCCCTAAATGACATGCAGCTCAATGCCGAAAGAGCTATTTCGACTCACAATGAAGTAGTTCTCATCAGTCCGACTGGAACTGGTAAGACCTTGGCATTCTTGATACCAGTGATCACTCAGCTGGATCCTGACATAGATCAAACTCAGGTACTCATCTTAGTGCCATCTAGAGAGCTTGCTATACAGATAGAGCAAGTCACCCGAGAGATAGGGAGTGGCTACAAGGCTAACGCTGTGTATGGGGGACGTCCGATCGCTAAAGACTTTGAGGAGTTGCGACATCCTCCCGCCATCCTAATTGGCACACCAGGTAGGATAGGCGATCACCTAAGGCGAGGGACCTTATCGGTATTTCAGATTAAGACGTTGATACTTGATGAATTTGACAAGTCTCTTGAAGTGGGATTTGAAAAGCAAATGAAGCAGATTGTCTATGAACTACCCTTCGTCGAAAAGAAGATCCTGACCTCTGCAACTAAGAAAATCGATATCCCGACATTCTTACAGCTTAAGAACCCCGAAAACCTTGACTTCGAAAGTACTGGAGAGAGCCAGCTACAAGTGAAACTCGTACCATCTCCTACTAAAGATAAGTTGGATACCCTGATTGCACTCTTGAAACATATCGGCTCTGGACAAGGCATCATCTTTTGCAATTTTAAGGATACCATTCAGTATGTGAGTGACCATCTGTCAAGTACGGGTATCTCACATGGGCGTTACTATGGTGGATTGGAGCAGCGAGACCGAGAGAGAGCACTCATCAAGTTTAGGAATGGTACAGATAACATTTTGCTAGCCACAGACTTAGCAGCGAGAGGTATTGACGTGTCTGACATTAGCTATATTATCCATTATCAACTACCTCTCAAGGAAGAAGAGTTCATACACAGAAATGGACGCACAGCCCGTATGAATAACGATGGCACTGCCTATGTCATCAAGTGGAATCAGGAGTCATTGCCAGAGTTCATTGCAGGAATACCTACAGAGTCTCTGACAGACAGACCTGTATCACCTGGCTCGATATGGACAACTTTATTCATCTCGGGTGGTCGAAAAGACAAAATATCCAAAGGCGATATTGCAGGTCTATTCTTTAAGGTAGGAAAGCTGGGCAAAGGCGAACTGGGACATATAGAGCTGAAGCAAGATTGTGCTTTTGTTGCAGTACCCATAGCTAAGTCACAGCAACTGATCCAGAAGCTCAACAATACCCGACTCAAGAAGAAAAAGGTCCGTGTTAAGCTGTTAGATTCATGACTCTGAGTACTGTGAATTACTACAACAAAAAAACTTGCCCCACTGTCATTGGACAGTGAAACCAGTTCAAAAATATTCTTGCCTAATGTAAAGGCATTATTTAAAAATCAGCTGAGCGCAGAGTTTGAAATAAAATTGCTCAACTTCCTTCATCTATTCTTCTACGCAGGTTTCTATATCTGCTTCGAATTCTCCTCCTGCGGTCACTTCAAAGCCTGATTCAAGATCCACACTCTCCTCGGCGGCACATGTCGTTGTGCCAAAGCCATTGATCTTTGGCGACATCGGAGCCGTCATTGGTGCTATAAGTACAGCAATACAAATCTTACTCATAGATTAAAATTTCTACCTGATTTGATAGTGGATATGATCATCATGCCGTACTGATTGGCATCCATGAAATCTAACTTTAGGACTATCTAACCGAAGTCTAGTTTTAAGATGTGGCTCGACAAAGAGCTTTTCTGTTAAGCCATCAGAGATGATGAGATTTACAATATATCTCGTTGTAAGAGGATCAAATACAAGGCATCTCGGCCACCAAAAGATAGGTATTTCGTAAAGTCATATTGCCAGTATCCTTGCAACAGGCATGCATCAGATTGGTTGAACTCGGAATCATATGGTTCTACAAACTTACCATAGCCCGTATCGGATGGTTTACGATTTCCTCTTTCTCCTTCCTCGGTCTAATAAAATGATAAATCAACCTTTCGCCCATCATTATGACTGAGATGTTGAAGCAGCGGAAAGCCATCGATAAAAGGGAAGTTGGCATCTAAGTAGGATACTTGTAAAGCTGAGTTGTGTGTATTGAGTTTACTTGCTATATCCTCTAACTGCGTACTGAGTTTAGGCTTCACATAGTGCCGGTTAAGCAACGGTGTGACGAGATTATGTGGCGCTAATACTTCAGAGCTAAATACTGGCAACACTACTCTACCACAGACCTTAGCCACCGACGGAACGACGAAAACTGTAACTCCTAAGTATATAGAATGAGATAGGATAAAAACCTTCTCCAAAGTGGCGTTCCGGGCTTACGCCTACTATAAAACCCAAAATTGAAAATCCATAGAACCTCCCCAATTTGAGTAAGGATAGTGAGGACTCCAACTATCAGAATATGGCCGAGACTCCTAATGAACCTTCCCTCCTTCTGATGCATCAATCTCCATGAGCTGCTGCATTACGGCATCAAGATTTTCGGCAGGGACCTTCTTGAGCTTGATCTTCTTCTCCTTGTCTATAATATAAATCGATGGTGTAGAATTGACGTAATACTTCGAGAATATTCTACTTCGGTGAAATTCATCACCTGTATTGAGTAGTATCCCCATATTTTTTTCTTCGACGCCTTCCCAACAGCTACCATAGTCTTTGCCGGTCTTAGTACAGATGGTCAATATGTCAACAGATTGATCCTTATACTTCTCCGCAAAATCTATCATGTGTGGCATCGCTTTAGTACAGTGACTGCAGTCGGGCTTCCAAAACATCAAAATGGTAAAATCTTTATTGAAGCTCTCGAGCGTATACTCTGTGCCATCTTGGCTTTTTACAGTAAAGTCTGGTGCATCCTTACCGATTAGCGTCGGTTTGATCTTCTTAGCATTTCCGACGATCTCCTTGAGGTTCTCTTCCTCTACCCAAGTTGCTTTGCCCTTATCATAATACTCTAGGGCAAGATGGACGTAGACTGCATCCATACCAATATATTTTGAGTTGCCGTAGTCGTTCAAGAAGTTACTTAAGTAATACTGAAAGGCATCGTCGTTATCCTCTAATGAGCCTAGTATCACGTCTATAGATTCAATAATAGAGTCAGGAGTATTTGGCGTCAGGTTGTCGATGTAATAGCTGATGCGTTGATCTAAGACAGGTGTCCGCAAAATCGCTGGATGCGTCATATCTAACTGATCGAAGTATCGATCCTTGTAATACCTATATTTCTTAATCTCCAACTCTTCAGGTGTTCCAGTAAACTCGGGAAATTCAAATGGTATATTGGATTTGAGCAATAAAGAGGTTACTGAATTTGGATGACCTGTTAATATCTCTTCCTGCCTGTCCTCCACTAGTTTATTGACATTCATCTTATCCTTCTGAAGCTGATCCGTTATGCTGATCATAGTAGAATCCGTAGTGCTTAGTGCTTGATCTAACTTCGCAATTTCTCCACGACTCACCGTCAAAAAATGCATATACTCATAGAACATGAGATTCTCATCACTGCCTTTGAACAAGATAGGGCGCTCACGCTCACTGTTGATATTAACATAAAACTCCTGATCATCACCATCAATTAACAGCTGGTAAAAGTAATCTCCCGAAGGGGACACTGCCAAGTACATGCCATACGGTAATAACGAGTCGCTCTTGTAGTTAAACTTGTTATCTCCTTCACTGTATAATGTATCGGTGATCAATACCTTGTCGGCATAGTAATACGCCAACAACAAGGTGTCAGAGTTATATCCTTCTACCTCAAAATCTATATCTACTTGAGCAGAAAGATTGAGGCTATTCAAAACGATGCAAAAGAGAGTAAAAGTCAGTGATTTCATAGTGATAATCGTAGTCTTTGATATAACAAGAATGTAGGAACAAAATTATCCGACATCATGAGTATTTAATGTGATATTAACAGTTACAAGGCCTTAGGTTGCCCTTGATCCTGCCAAAAGGTATAACACTGCCATTCGCACAGCCACGCCATTCTCAACCTGTTCTAAGATAATGGCTTGCTCCGAGTCTGCGACATCACTATTGAGCTCCACGCCTCTATTGATCGGTCCGGGATGCATAATTGTAATCTGTTTGTCGAGTCGTTCCAGTCTTTCTTTGCTGATGCCGTAATACAGGTTGTATTCTCTCAGACTCGGGATATACTGGATATCCTGCCGCTCCAATTGTATGCGCAGCACATTAGCCACGTCACACCATGCCAATGCTTCATCGAGGTCATAGACAACTTCGACCCCGAGTGATTCGATATGTTTCGGTATCAGCGTAGGCGGCCCACAGACCTTTACATTGGCTCCAAGTTTCTGCAGACAGAAGATGTTACTCAGTGCAACTCTCGAATGTTTGATATCACCTATGATGAGCACATTGACTCCTGCGACTTTGCCGAGAGCCTTCTGGATCGAGTAGGCATCGAGCAGGGCCTGCGTCGGATGCTCATGAGTACCATCGCCTGCATTGACGACGCTGGCATCAATTTTATTAGCCAAAAACATCGGGGCTCCGGGCACTGGGTGGCGCATGACGACCATATCGACTTTCATCGCCAGGACAT